>NZ_JBMDWJ010000097.1:0-14986 GCF_048595215.1 Siphonobacter sp. | reverse complement strand
TACGGGCAAAATCCTAATTCAGCAGAAAAATGGTTCGTTCCAGGCCCTTGAAAAGCTAGTCATCGGGGATGAGTCGATGTCAGCGGCGGCGGCAGCGGTCTTTTTCGATGCCAATGGCGATGGCTACGATGATCTGTACGTAGCCATGGGCGGCTATTCACTCTTCGAGCCCAATTCGGCTTCTCTGCAGGATCTTCTATACCTCAACGACGGGAAGGGGAATCTAACGCTTGCTCCATTACCCACCGTAAACGCCAGCAGTAAGTCCTGCGTACGGGTCGCAGATTATGATCTGGATGGGGATTTGGATGTATTTGTCGGCGGACGAGTCATTCCGGGCAAGTACCCGCTAAGCCCCCCTTCGTATCTGCTGGAAAACGACGGGAAAGGAGCCTTCACGGCCCATCGATTCCCAGTCAACGGCATGGTTACCGATGCTCAATGGGAGGATCTGGATCAGGATGGACGCAAAGACCTCATTCTCTGTGGCGAGTTTATGCCCATCAAAGTTTTCAAAAATACGCCCGAAGGTTTTTCGGATCAGTCTAACCAATATTTTCCCCAGCCGGAAAACGGGTTTTGGTCCAGTCTTCTGGTGTATGATCTGGACAACGACGGTCAAAAAGATATTATTGCCGGAAATCTGGGTACGAATACGCAAATCAAGGTTTCTCCGCAACAACCGGGCGAGCTGTACTACGCCGATTTTGACAACAACGGTTCGATTGATCCGCTGTTCTGTTTCTACATGCAGAACAAGTCGTATCCCTTCGTGAGTCGGGATGAATTGAACGATCAGATTTTTCCGATGCGTCGGAAATTCATTTCGTACAAAGATTACTCCGAAGCAACGATTGACAAGATTCTCTCCCCCGAACAGTTGAGTTCCGCTTTAAAGTGGACTGTAACCGAAGCCCGTACCGTTTGCTTCCGCCGGGATCAGGGTACGTTTAAAAAAATGCCGTTGCCGATTCAGGCTCAGTTTGCCCCCGTTACGCAGATTCTCGCGGGCGACTTCACCCATCACCACCAGACGGATGTACTCCTGCTGGGCAACAAATCTTATAACCGCCTCAAAATCGGCACGATGGATGCCAACTATGGCTGCCTGCTCCGGGCCAGAGGTCTGGAGTTTGACTACGTCAATCAGACGGAATCGGGCTTATCAGTGAACGGAGACGTGAAATCGGTTTTGCCCCTGCGGGTAAATAATCAGGACTACTTAGTTATTGGAGCTTTTGATCAGCCCCTGCAATTCTACCAAGTGAAATGAAACGTTTTTTGCTGATTTTTTTTAGTACCGTATCCATGGTATGGGCGGAAAAGCCGAATCCCGCCCAGCATCTGCAGCCTTCGGTTTTTGCCGTAACCATGGTGATGATTCACGATGTCGTCAATCCTCCGGCAGCCGCTCGTTTTTATTCCTACTGCCTGCTGGGAGCCCAGGAATTTGTCTCCCGAAATGATTCAAAAATCCCTTCGCCTACCCGGTTAGCCCGTGATTTCAAAAAACCCGATTTGTCTTCAGTTCAGTCGTACGATTACGTTATGGCTGCTACCTACTGCATTTTGGAAACGGGCCGACTGATTCTCCCTTCCGGCTACATGCTCGAGGAAGATCAGAAAAAACTGGTTGAAAAATGGCTCACCGAAGGACAGCCGCAACCGGCCATTGATGCCGCCATTGCCGCTGCTCAGGTCATGGCCAAACACGTCCTTGCGTATGCCCTTACTGACCGGTATAACCAACTCAGTACCCGACTTCGTTACCGTCCGGCGAAAGGAGAAGGTTACTGGTATCCCACGCCTCCGGGATACATTGAAGCAATCGAGCCACACTGGAAAACCATTCGTCCGTTTCTGATAGACTCCTGTAGTCAATTTGTACCCCAACGACCCGTCACCTTCAGCAGGGATTCCAGCAGTAATTTCTATAAGCTGGCGTACGAAGTTTACCAGGAAGGTAAAACGCTGAGTTCGGAACACCGTTTCATTGCCTCCTACTGGGATTGTAATCCCTTTGCGATCAATACGTCGGGACACATGATGATTGGTTTTAAGAAAATCAGTCCCGGAGGGCACTGGATGAACATTACCAGTATTGCGACCACGCAGGCCAAACTGAGCTTTAACCGATCCGTATTCGTGCTGGCCTTAACTGCCATGACCCTGCACGACGCGTTCATTAGCTGCTGGGATGAAAAATACCGGAGTAATCGAATTCGTCCGGAAACCTACATTCAACAACAAATCGATAAAACCTGGCAGCCGTTGTTACAAACCCCGCCCTTTCCCGAATATACCAGCGGGCACAGCGTCATTTCCACGGCGGTTTCCGAAGTGTTGACGTACTTACTGGGCGATCGTTTTGCGTTTACGGATACGACGGAGGTCATCTTTGATCTTCCTACGCGATCGTTTCAATCGTTTCGGCAGGCGGCCAAAGAGGCAGCCATTTCCCGACTCTACGGCGGAATTCATTACCGGGATGCTATTGAACAAGGCCAGGAACAGGGAAAAGCCATTGGACTATTTGTCATCGCAAAAGTGAAAAAAGCGGGCGTCAAATCGTTTTGAGGCCAGTACTCACCCGCAACCATGGACTAGTACTCCGTTGCTTCTTCCTGTTGAATCAGGGAAAGTCTAGTTAATCCGTGTATTTTCAGGAGCAATCTTTTACTTTGCCCCGCAGTTAGTATTCGGACGATAACATTCGCTTCTATGGCTTCTCTTCTCGATTTTATAGGCAATACCCCGTTAGTGGAAATTACGCGGCTCCATAACAATCCCAAGGTTAAAATTTTTGGTAAGCTGGAGGGGCACAATCCCGGTGGCAGCGTGAAGGATCGCCCGGCTCTGAATATGATTCGTAGTGCATTGGAACGAGGCGATATTCAATCCAATACTTCATTGATCGAAGCTACCAGTGGGAATACGGGCATTGCCCTGGCGATGATTGCCCGCCTGTATGATCTAAATATGGAACTGGTCATGCCGCAGAATTCGACCCGCGAACGCGTATTAACGATGGAGGCCTTCGGAGCGAAAGTAACGCTGCTGGAAAGCATCGAAGCCTGCCGCGACTACGCCCAGAGCAAGGCCGACGCGGGTACGCATTACCAACTCAATCAGTTTGCAAATCCGGATAATTACCTGGCTCACTACAAAAGTACGGGTCCGGAAATCTGGCGGGATACCAACGGCACCATTACGCATTTCGTCAGTTCGATGGGTACGACGGGTACGATCATGGGCAACTCCCTGTACCTGAAAGAGCAGAACCCGAACATTCAGATCGTCGGCTGTCAGCCTACAGAAGGATCTTCCATTCCGGGGATTCGTCGCTGGCCCACGGAGTACCTGCCGAAGATTTTTGATCCCAGTCGAGTTGATCGTACCATGGATGTAGCCGAGGCCGACGCTGTAGCGATGACGCGTCAGCTGGCCCGGGTCGAGGGAATTTTTGGGGGTATGAGTTCCGGTGGCTGCGTATCGGCGGCTCTGAAGCTGGCTTCCGAACTGGAAAGCGGCGTCATCGTCTGCATCATCTGCGACCGGGGCGATCGGTACCTCTCGAGTGAATTATTTGGCTAATCGGTGCTAACGAAAAAGGCCGCGAAGAACGATTTCTTCGCGGCCTTTTTTTTTGTTAGGGAATACCTTACGCAGCTTTTTCCTCTTCCGTATTTTCTTCCTTCACCTCGAATACTTCGGGCAGATAGGCAGAAAGCAGGTTATACCAGGAGATCATTTTACGAATGTCCGAGGCGTATACTTTTTCACGATCGAATTCAGGGAATACTTCACCCAGAAAGTCACGTAACTCGGTTTCGCTGGCGTTTTTAGCGTCGATTTCTACTTTTTCGCCGTGTTTCTCGCGAATGGCCGCAAAAATATCGGGCAGGGGTTTTGAGCCTTCTTCGCTATCGGAGTATACGGAAATTTCTTTCAGTACCGAAACCCGGGCGTTTGCTCCAACAACGGTACGGCCTTTTTTCTCGTCGATGGTTTCAACAATAACTCCCGTACGAGTAGGCTTCAAAATGCGGTATAAACCGGGCTTTCCGGAGATATGGGCGATTTCTTTCAACAATTCCATGTAATCGAATTTATTTGACAAAAACTGTTTTTTCCGTATTCACATAATAGCCTCATAATACATTGATTATGAGCAATATCGTAGCTCCTTACCAAGGCTCAACGTATAAGGCAATGACCTTTTTTGGTAAATGGAACCGCAAAAGTAGCCAATCCTTGCCCGATTACCGCCGAACACCCCGAAAATCCGCGTTCAATTCTCCAATCGCTTCCGCAATTTCGTCGCGGCCTACTCCGTCAACGGAAGAGGTGACGAAGTATTTCGGCATCTCCGAAAAAAATTGCAGAAAGCCGTCGCGATACTTTTTCACCTTCGGTTCTACCTGGGATTTGCTCAGTTTATCGGCTTTGGTAAACACCAGATAAAAGGGCACCCCCGCTTCCGTCAATTGCGACATAAACTCCAGATCAATGGACATGGGATCGTGCCGAATATCCACCAGCACAAACGTACAGATCAGATTAGGCCGATTTTCAAGGTACCCGAAAATCATGGGTTCGAACTTTTCCCGTTCACTCTTGCTGAGCTTGGCGTAGCCATAGCCGGGTAAATCGACCAGGTACCAGGAATTGTCAACCGAAAAATGATTGATCAATTGGGTTTTACCGGGTGTTTGGGAAGTCTTTGCCAGATCCTTCCGCCGTACCAGCGAATTGATCAGCGAGGATTTACCAACGTTCGACCGTCCGATAAAGGCATATTCGGGGCGGTCGGGAGCGGGGCATTTTTGCCAATCGGTATTACTAACCAGAAAAACGGCTTCTTTAATCTTCATCGATTCCAAATTTCCTACAAAGGTACGAGGGAGATTAGAGTTTACTGTTTTCAGCTTTCAGTTTTCAGTTAGGAGCCGCTGTAGTTTAGCGTTTAAAGCAGCTACTGCAGCCATTTGAAGTTAATCAAGTGAGCGAGTGAGTTACCCGTAGCATTCGCTACGGACTTCTTACCACTGTATCCCGCATTTCATACGGGGCGAACAACGCTCTTTCGGATTTGCAATCCGAAAGAGCGTTAGAGTATTAAACGACCAATCCCAACCGTGTCGACTCCTCATTGAAAACTGCAGACGGAAAACTGCAAACTCTAATCTCCCTCGTACCTTTGTGGTATGGAAATCCTTCAGAATGATTTGTTTTTACGGGCCGCTCGGGGCGAACAGGTCGAACGAGTACCCGTATGGATGATGCGGCAAGCCGGCCGGATTTTGCCCGAATACCGGGCCGTGCGGGCTCAGGCGGGAAGCTTCATCAATTTATGTACAACGCCCGAACTGGCGGCCGAGGTCACCATTCAGCCCGTTGACTTACTCGGCGTGGATGCAGCCATTATTTTCTCCGATATTCTGGTGGTGCCGGAAGCTATGGGCCTTCCCTACGAAATGATCGAAGCTCGCGGACCGGTATTCCCTACCACAGTCAAGACGCTGGCGGACGTAGATAAACTAAAAGTAGCCGATCCGGAAGTGGAATTGAAGTACGTGCTGGATGCCATTCGAATCACAAAAAAAGAACTCAACGGACGCGTACCACTCATCGGTTTTGCCGGAGCACCGTTCACGATTCTTTGTTATATGCTGGAAGGCAAAGGCTCCAAGACATTCTCGGTGGCCAAGAAATACCTCTACGCGGAACCGGAACTCTCCCACCGTCTCCTCCAGAAAATTACCGATACGACCATCGCCTACCTAAAAGCTCAGGTAGCTGCCGGAGCGAACCTGGTGCAGATTTTCGATTCCTGGGCGGGCATTTTGTCGCCGCAGCAGTACCGGGAATTTTCGCTGCCCTATATTGCTCAGATCAGCGAGGCCCTTCAGGAACTGGTCCCCGTAACCGTATTTGCCAAAGGTGCGTTTTTTGCCCGGCGGGAAATGAATGCCCTGAACTGCTCGGTTGTGGGACTGGACTGGAATATGGACATTGCGGAAAGCCGGGAAATGATTCCGGATAAAGTACTACAAGGAAATCTGGACCCTTGCGTACTCTACAGCGATTTCGACGAGATCAAACAGCAAACGCAGGACATGCTACGTCAGTTTGGTGGGCAGAAACACATCGCCAACCTCGGCCACGGCGTTTACCCCGATACGGATCCGGATAAGGTTCGCTGCTTCATCCAGACCGTAAAAGAATTTCGTTTTTAAAATGCTTTAGTGAAAGCAAAAAGCCCGTTCGTTCAAGTACTGAACGAACGGGCTTTTTTGTATACGCTTTTTACTTGAGGGCTTTATTCTTTTCAATGCGTAGCACGCGGGAAGAAGCCGAAGGACTCAACAAGGTAAAGGTAGCGTCACCAATAGTCGTTTCCACCGATTTCTTCGTATCGAAATTCGTCTCCAGCCAGCGAATTAGGCCCGAGGGGTCCGCACCGTCGTAGGGTAAGGTTCCGATCAATACAAAAAAGGGAAGCGTGTTCCGAATGTTCTTGCCGGGCGTAATCGTTGCCGTCGCTTTTACTGATTCAACGGTATTCACATCCGAACTCATCGTTACGATCATGTATTCGGTAGAATCCGTACTTTTCCGGTTCGTCCAACTATTGCCTGATTTTCCGCCAATGTTCTTAAGCGTGGTATACCCTTCTTTTTCCATCCGGGTATAGATATCTACGGGTTTTATCCCACCAATGGCTTCAACCGGCTTGGTCTTGGCACAGGCGACACTCAGCAGTACGAGCAAGAGCAACAGGTAATTTTTCATACGTAAAAGCTTCAATGCATACTTACCTTTGGCATTCGTAACGACCTATACTTCAGCCAGCAAGGCTTCCGATAACAGAAGCGATTTGTTGATGGGTACTACGCCTACCTCTTCGCAAACGAGACCACCGCCTAAATTGGAAAGGCCCGCGATCTGTTTGGGTGAAAGTCCCAGAGCGACACAACAGGCTGCAATACTAATCACCGTATCTCCTGCCCCTGATACGTCCGCAATCTGACGAATATGGGCGGGCAAATGGCATTTTTGTTCCTGAAAATCAATGTATACGCCGCGTTCGGAAAGGGTAATCAACGTACCCTCCAGCGACAAGGCTTCTTTGAGTTGCTGGGCGGCAGATTCAAGTTCGACGGGCTTGCGTACATCGAAGCTGATGTTAAGTCCTTCGCGTAATTCTTTCAGATTGGGTTTGAAAAGCGTAGTTCCTTTGTAATGCAGGAAGTTTCGCTTTTTCGGATCTACTACCGTTGGAATATTCCGCTCGCGAGCCATTGTCACGACTGCTTCAATGAGTTCTTTGGAGATGACTCCTTTGTCGTAATCTTCAAAGATGATTACCTGGCAACTGCTGGCAAGCTCTCCGATTTTAACCAGCAACGCTTCCCGTTCTTCTCCGGAAATCGGAGCGTCCGTTTCAGTATCCACCCGTACCACCTGTTGGCTACCCGCAATGATCCGTTCTTTCACCGTGGTAATGCGTTCCTTACTCCGTACAATTCCCGATGTGGTGAGTCCTTTACTTTCCAGCAAATTACACAGCTCGTCGCCGTAGGAGTCCTTCCCAATCACCGAGCAGGCAATGGCTTTTGCCCCGAGAGCCTGTACATTCAAAAGTACGTTCCCGGCTCCGCCCAGACGAAATTCCCGGTTTTGGGCGACCACGACGGGAACGGGAGCTTCGGGCGAAATACGATCGACGCGACCGAATACGTAGCTGTCGATCATCACGTCGCCGATAACTAATACATTTAACTCATTAAACGCTTCAAAGACTGCTGGTAATAACATATTTTCAATGATCAGTGATCCATCATCCGGGATCGGTACCCTACGTTCGGTAAGCAAGCCGAATGGGGTTACTAAAAAATGTTGTCAAATAAATAACTGAAGCTGATACCGAACGTCTGGTTTTTGGCATTAGTCGCCATGTCCGAGACATTCGTCAGTCCCTGCTGATAAAAGGCCGTTAGCTGAAAGTAATCAAACTGTACGCCTACGCCGCCCTGCACCCCGTAATCGAATCGTTGTAAATCATAGTTATACCGAATGCTGTACTCACTTTGTACGCTTCCGTTTTCGCGTTCACGGGTTTTGCCGCCAATGCCGCAGGCTACATATCCCCCACCAAAGAGTAAAAATTTCGTATTCTTTTCTTCATTGCCGATTTTCCACATCAGATTGACGGGCAAATCCAGATAATTCAGAGTCGTTGTCGCTCTTCGCGTACCTACCTTAAAATCAGCAATGTAGCCGCGTTGCACAAACAGTAACGTGGGCTGAATACTGAGTGTATTTTTCGCATCCAGTGGAATATCGGAACCAAGGCCCGCATGAAAACCCGCCTTTGAAATCGGGGCATCCAGCTCCGAACTCAACGCCTGACTCATACTCGACACGTTACCTCCCGCCTTGAATATTAATTTACTCTGTCCCCAAACAGCTGCTGGAAACAGCAGAACAAAAACCCAAACCAAATATCTCATACAAAATCGTGGATTAGATGACAAAAAAGAGGTCTGTTTTCAACAAAGGACCTCCGTAAGTATTTGAATATACAAGTCTGACGAACGTAATTTTGTTTAGAATGCGTCGTCAAAATAGTATTTAATAAAGAGTCCGAATGAACGGTTAGAAACGGACCCATTGCGGGCCAGATTCGAGACATTCGCTAATCCCTGGCTGTAGGTAAGGCCTAACACCGTATAATTCCGGCGAATCCCTACCGATACATTGAAGCCATAATCCAGTCGTTTCAGACTTTCTTTGTACGGATCAACGTTTACCCGGTGATAGGTCTGTACGGGCTCAAATCCGGCCTGACTGGAATCAGCAGCAAAACCAACTTTGTTAAAACGCACCTTATTTTTTCCGTAAAAGCCGTAGCCTACATACCCTCCGGCTGACGCATAAAACTTCGTGCGTTCACCGCCTACCTGCAGCACTACATCCACGGGAATATCCAGGTAATGCAGGGCATTCCAGCTGCGGGTACGGTCAGCAAACCGGAAAGTATTGTTATCACCAGACGTATATTCTTTTTCCGGATAGCGTTGTTCGGACCAGTAACCCCGCGGACTATACCGCAGTCCTGCGTTGATGCCTAGCATTTTAGGCACCAGTTCAATATTACGGGCAAAGCCGAAGGTAAAGGCGGGTTTAATCATGGGTTCGCCGGTATTCGGCACGAGGCTACGGCTCATGTCCGTACCGTTCAATCCCATCATAAAGACCCATCGTGGGTCAGCTTCACGCTGAGCAAATACAGAAAGGGAAGACAGAAACAAAGAAATACTCAGCAAACAGACTTTTTTCATGCGAAGGAAGTACTACGTGTTGGAACCGCAAAGAAACAAAAGGAATCGGGAATGGCGAGAAAATGCGGCCTACTTCTTCCACCGTTATTTATGTTTAAGATCCGTAGCCCATAAAAAAACCGGGAATGCACATTCCCGGTTTTTCTACTCACAAACGTTTATTTTTTCTTCAATGACATCAAGTACTCAACCAAATCCGCTAAATCCTGATTGCTGAGGTTTTCGTGCAGTCCGGAAGGCATCATGGAGTCGGCCTGTTGCTTCATGCTCTTGACCTGGGTCATTTTCAGGCGTTGGCTCGTTCCACCAGGATATTTTAAATCCAGATCTGATTCGGTCTTGCTTGCTACGATACCCGCCAGCGAAGAACCATCTTTCAATTGAACTTCCCAGCCTTCAAAGCCAAAACTGATGCCTGCTGAAGGATACAGAATGGCCATGTACTGTCCTTCTTTCGGCAGTTTAGAGCCAATTTCCGAGAGCTTCGGTCCAAAATCCGCTCCCTGACCGTTGACCTGGTGACAAATGGCACAGTTCTGAGCGAATACCTTAACCCCTCGCTGCACGTCTCCCTGCAGAGCCAGTAATTCATCGATTTTAGGCATCGGTTTTCCGGTGGTCGTTTCGCCGCTTAGGTAGCTGGCGGCTTCCTTGCTTACCGCTTTCCGCCAAGCATTAGCAACCCCCTGAACAGCGTAGGTAATGTATTCTTTTTCAATTTTACCATCCTTGAGTAAAACCAGAATTTCGTCTTCGCCCATCATCGAGCCGCCCAGATTACGGGTAGCCAGCTGCCGTACCCACTTCGGCTGACGCTTATCCAGAGCCAGAGCAGACAGGTAACTGATGGATTCCTTCGTACCCACCTTACGTAGGGCCGTCAATGCTTTTCGGATTTTAGCTTCGTCTTTACCGTACAAAATCGCCTTTACCTGCGAGCCCCCCCCCTGAACGAGTAGTTGATTCATCGCCATGCGGCCCAGGTTTTCGTCCAACGGATCGAGGGCCGTTCGTAATAATTTAGGGTTCTCTTCGGGTAAACTGTAGCGGGTGGCATATACCAGGTATTCACCGTTGTTAAGCGTAGCCATTAGCTTGCGTAATGTGGCTTTGGCGGTAGGGTTATTCCGAACAAAATCCGCATCCAGGTGCATTAATGCCAGCTTGGTCAGCTCCGCCTGACGCGTTGAATTCCCCTGCAACAGTTTCACCAGCGTTTCTGATTTCACTTTTCCCTGGTGAAAATCAAAGGCCCGGAAATACCGCAGCCGTTCGTCGGATAACGACAACTGATCATCCGTAATGAGTTGGTACAGGTAAGGAATGGCCTGATCCGTACGAGCCCGCCAAACGATATCTTTTTCAGCGGCCGTTGCCGTCGGCTTTGGATGCAATTTCGTATACGCCGCAAAGTAACTATCCCACTGCCGGTCCGCTCCAACGCCTAGGGCCTCCAGATACCAGCGATCTTTTCCATCGTACTGATCCGCCAGCGAAGCCCAGAGTTCGGCGGCTTCGGGGGCCTTCTGATGCCGCAGGGCAATAGCACACTCGCGGCGTACGGCTGGGTTCGAGTCTTTCGCTAGTTGACGGACGTACCCCAGCACGTTCAGGTTCAGTTGCCGAGCCGCCCGCAAACCCGCGATCCGCAAGTCGGCGTTGGCATCTTTCAAGGCTTCTTCCACGTACGGCTGTCCCTTCATTTTGGCCAGTACCCAGAACGCCCGAGCCCGCATGCGGGGATTCGCATCCGAGTGCCAGAGTTTTTCCAATGCCGGAACGGCCTGATCCCCTAGCAGCATCAATGCATTCCAGGCCTTGTACCGCACGGACATATTCGGACTTTGCAGGGCCATCAAAGCCCCGTTGGGATCCTTGTACTGATAGCTGGGAGCCGTATATGATTTATTGGTCGGAGCCACGCGGTATACGCGTCCACGCGTCTGATCGCCCGCTTGGTGACCGCCCACACCCGGATCGTACCAGTCGGCAAGGAGTAAAGAGCCGTCGGGAGCCACCGAAACATCCGAAGGCCGGAACCAGCGGTCGCCGTCATTCTTAAGTAAATTTTCAATGGTTGCGGTATACCCCGCTCCGCTCGGTGTTACGGGATAACTCCGGACTACATTGTGCCCGGGTTCGCAGTGAATCATTTGATTTCGGTACACGGCGGGCAGTAAATCGCCTTCATAAATGACCATCCCCGTAGGTGAACCACTGCCGGTTTGCAACAGGTTAGGTACTACGCCGGGGTCATTCAGGTGCCAGTGTTTGAGGGGCGTTTCCTTTTCTTCGTTGGTACGACTGGCGGGCCAGTTGGCTCCGGTCATTTCATCGGTGTAGCCGTAGTTGCCCCCTTCCAGGACATAATTGATGCGTACGCCTTTGTTCCCATCGTCGTCGTTGTCGGACTGCCAGACGGTCCCGTAACTATCTACGGCCAGTTCGAACGGATTTCGGAAGTTATGAGCCAATACTTCTACGTTGGAAAAGTCCGGGTCACAGCGGAACGCCATGCCTTGTTTGTACTTGTTTTTATTTCCCGTTTGAATGGGGTCGCCATCCTGATCTTTAATGAGATTTCCCTTCGCGTCCCGCAACTGCTTTCCTTCGTTTCCGAAGTTGAAGTACAGTTTTCCATCCGGTCCGAAGACGAAGGTGTGCATACCGTGGTCATGCTGCTCGCCCTCGATTCCCTGAAAAATAACCGTTTTTTTATCGGCCTTGTCATCGCCATCCGTATCTTCAAACAACCAGACATAGGGGCTTTGCGACACAATCGCTTTGTTGCCCAGTACCAGAATGCCCAAGGGAGCATTCAGTTCCGGCCCCTGATACCAGACTTTCTGGACGTCGGCTTTACCGTCTCCATTTGTATCCTCCAGAATGACGATGCGGTCTCCCTTGTCAGTCGTGGGGTTACCATTAATCGCCGGACGATAGTTATAGGCTTCGGTAATCCAGACGCGACCTCGCTCATCCACGTCCATATTGGTGGGATTCTGTAGCATGGGTTCGGTTGCGTAGGTTCGCACCTCCAGCCCGTCTACGGTTTTTAGCGTTCGCAGGGCATTCTCGGGTAGTCGTTTCTGAGCATCCGTCAGCACTGAATCCATTAGAGCATTGATGGTTCGGGATACGGGATTTTGCTGCACAGCCAGCAGCGAAAATAACCCGCCAGCCAGCGAAAAAGCCAGCCCCCAGCGAGCCGGTCTACTCCAGAAAGGATGCGTATTCATTCGTTTAGAAGTATTGTTTAACGTTTTGTACTTTATACAAGGCAGAAAAGATATAACCAAAAATTGATTAAATCCAGTGTTTACGTCGGAACCACCCCAGTACCGACAGCGAGGAGAGCATCATCAAGGCCAGTGACAGCCAGAAGCCGATTGGCGAACCCGTGGAAGGCAGGTGATCGAAGTTCATTCCGTAAATCCCCGCAATGAGCGTAGGCGGCATAAAAACAATCGTTACTACTGTAAAGATTTTGATGATCTGGTTTTGCTCCAGATTGACCAGACCCATAAACGTGTTCTGGAGATACTCCAGGCGTTCAAAGTTAAAGGTGGAATATTCGAGCAGTGAACTAATATCTTTCAGTACCAGCCGGAGGCGTTCCCGGTGCGAATCAGGAAAAAGGGAGCTTCGGAGTACGTTGGAAAGTACCCTCTGTTTATCAATGATGGTTTCCCGCAGTAACATCGTATTTTCCTGGAGCGTATTGATGCGAATCAGTACTTCCTGACGCGGCTTCTGGTCAGCAGTCAGCGATTTTGATAACAAGGAAACGTCCCGTGAAATAGATTCAAGCAAATCCGCATCGGTTTCAATGCGGGTTTCCAGCAACAAGATGAAAATATCGGCTCCAATCTGAAAGGTCTCGTCACCGGTGACTTTCATTCGCTTTACCGTATCGGCAAAGGTCTTCGAGTCGCCCCGTCGGTAGGTAAACAGCGTACCGTTCCGCAGAATCATTGAAACTGGGTAGGTACGAAATCCTTCGGTATCAATACTCAGGAAGTTAGAGTTGGCATTCAATGCATCGTTCTGCTCGAAAAATCGGGCGGAACTTTCAATTTCTACGATTTCCTGGGGGGTCTGAAAACTAACCGTGTATTTATTTTCTACCCATTCCTCCTCCTCCTGACTAGCCGATTGCAAATCGATCCAGATTACATTTTTTAGATGACCCAGTTCTTTTACATCATTTTCCCGCCGGATTTGCTTTCCTTCCTTGTAGTAAATTCTAACCACGTCTGCTTGCTATTATACTGGTTCGTTTCTCAAAACAACTAACAAGTGTTCAGAGAAACAACTATCCGAACCTTGCTGGGCTAGCCGAAGGCAAAAATTCATGAAAGAGCCTTCGGCTGGGGAATCCTGTTTCGATTCAACAAAAACGAAAACCCGGCTCTTGCAAGAGCCGGGTTTTCGTTTTGGGGACTGGTTTTCTTAGCGAATCTTGAAAAATGTTCGACGACACCCTTCACATAAATACCACCGCAGAGGAAGAAAAAACAATAAGTACTTTACAACAATGGGTCTTCGCCGTCTTTGCGTTGCGATCGATTTACAGTAGGGACAAGCGTTGTTTACAGGATTCATAACTAGCAAGAACTATAGATGAAAGTTTGGGGAGAATTTGGAATTGCACATCAAGTTAACGCTAACTTTGATTCTTTTAATAGCTTATCTTTTGATAAAAATCAGGCTTAAAGCAATTTTTATTACTGGCCTTATTTGTATAATAAATAATTGTTAAATTTCACATTCAAAGTCATGTAAGGTTTGTTTTGACGTATATAGATTACCTTGTTTCTCCCTCTCTTCATCTCACAAAAGTGGGTTTTCTGAGCTTAGGAAGTTATTTTTATACATAGACTCTCGATAGACAAATTGTAAAATAGTGTTTTTAAATACATTTTTGTCCTGCATTAATTCCGCCTAAATGTCCTGGTCTATTACTCGTATTTTTACACGCGTTCCCCCTGAATACGTAGAAGCTTTTAGTCAGCATCGTATTCAATTAATTCGTAGCCGAATCTATTTATTAGCTTGGGCTACAGTAGCCTATTTTCTGGAATTAATTATTTTGGATTGGGTCGCGTATCGAAAGGGTCAATCCTTTGACGATGGGATTGGCGGCTACTTAATGTATACGCAAGTTCTTTTGGGGCTTTGTTTGCTGACAACGGTGTATACCTTGACCCTCTGGCCCCGGGGAACGTTACAGCTTTCTACTAAAGCCCGGATCGCCTACTACGCCAACATCACGCTGACCTGCCTGTACCTATTCATTCGTTCGCTCCTGGTGTATAAGGCCCGGCAGTCCATCGTATTTTATTTCGTGTCTCTGATTGCGGCACAGCTTATCTTTCTGACCGACTGGCGACCCCGGTTAACCATTTCGCTGGTGGGCCTACTTTCCATGCTGCTTTTGATTTACATCATCCCAGTAGCCAATACCGCCGAAAAAACCATTCGGCTCTTTGAGTGCACGGGAGTAACCGTCATGCTCTTCATTGCTTCGACGTACTTCTATAATACTGAAGTACAGATGTTTCTGAACCTGAATGTGATTCAGCAACAGAACAAGCAACTGGGTACGTATGCTCAGCTATTGGAACAGGAAAAGCATC
>NZ_JBMDWJ010000096.1:0-59050 GCF_048595215.1 Siphonobacter sp. | reverse complement strand
AGCCTGAATGAGCCGAATCTGAGCGGCGATGAAGTTTCGCTGGGCTTCCCGAAGTTCCAAGGGTGTGGCCACGCCAATCTTGTACCGCTCCAGGGCAATACTAACGTTCTGCTCGGCGGTCTTGACGTTGAGGGCTTCCAGATCAAGCAGGTTCAAGTTATTGCGATAGTTCTGATAGGTCTGTTGCAGGGCCGCTTCAATCTGAACTTTCACGTCGGCTTCCTGTAAATTCGTAATTTCTTCGGTAATCTTCGCTCCCTGAATGCGTCGGCGTTGATTCAACCCGTCGAAAATGACGGCTGCCACCTGAACGCCTCCCGAAAGGTTGGCATTATAGCCGCTTCGCACCCCAAAACCGGAACCGCCGTTGCGGAGTACGTTGTACGTGTAGCCTCCCACTACATTAACGGTGGGCCAGAGTAGAGCTTTTTGATTCCGAACGTCCAGATTGGCAATCAAACTATTGTTGCGAGCTAGCAGAAGTTGGGGGTTCTCCCGTAAGGTCTGATCTCGCAACGATTCGTACATGAGATCACGATTCAGCAAAAGGGTGTCATTCGGAACAAAGTCTACATTCAGCGAACGGGCTAGTAGTTGATTAAGCTGCGTTTTCGTGTTGACGTAGGTCAGTTTCTGAGCAATCAGGGCCGCTGTATCGGCATTGAAATCGACCTGAGCGGTGAGGTACTCCACCTTGGAGCCCTGCCCGATGTCGTAACGATCTTTGGCCAGTCGCCGCCGTTCCCGCGAAATGGTCAGGGCATCTTCCAGCGAACGAGCCTGTTGTTTTTGCTGAACGGCTGAGTAATAGGCATTCGTTACCTGAGCAATCGTTCCTTCGATGGTCACCTGAGCCTGCGATTCACCCGCCCGAACGAGTTCTTCCAGCCGGGCTTTGGTGATTTGCATACTCCGTCCGTTAAAGATGGTCCAGGTTAACTGGACATTTGCATTCACGTTCCGGTTAAAGATTCCCCGCTGAACCAAGGGTGGTCGTACGGCGTCAAAATACCGCTGATTGGAAAAGTTGAACAGTCCATTGGGCTGTACTAGTCCCGTGATGAGGGGTAGCATACCAGCCGCCGCCCGGGTATTGTCGTTTTCGGCCAGTCGTACCTGATTCTTGGCGACTTTAATCGAATAGTTCTTTTCCAACGCCAGCGTGATGGCGTCTTCCAGCGATAAAGATTCGGGAGCCGTCTGAGCAAAAAGAGAAAAGCAAAACGTAAAACAGCTAGCAAAGAGGGCTATTTTTTTATACATGGGGGTTAAGAGATACGGGACCGTGTCAATACATCCTCCGTCCCGATTTTGGTCTAGTTTCTCACAAAAAACGACTACTTCCACGAATTTAGCCGTCCGGGAAGCCGTAGTTCAGGAATCTGAGATAAATCAAGCAAAAGTGGCGACGAAGATTTAAGAGCTAAGCCCAAAGTATCCAAGAACTTACGTTAATCTGGAATCATGATAAGAGGGTAAGGGTGCTTCATTGGGTTACAATCCGATTTGGGTAGTGCTTTTTACTTCTTCCATCACGAAAGAACTGCTCATGTGCGAAACGCTGTGCAAGACGCTGAGTTTGCTCTGGTAAAACGTGTTATAGGCCTCCATATCCGAAACAATGACTTTCAGTAAATAGTCAAAGTTGCCCGATACAACACTGCATTCGAGTACCTCAGGGAGTTGTCGAATGGCCTCATTGAATTCCTGAAAGCTTTCCTGTCGTTGTTTATCGAGCGTGATAAAACAGTACACCATCATGCCACGACCAATGCGTTTACGGTTGATGAGGGCTACATATTTTTCAATAATCCCCTGATTTTCGAGTTTTTTGATTCGATCATGCACGGGCGTTATACTGAGGTGTACCCGTTCGGCCAGTTCACGTACCGTGAGCAGAGCATTTTCCTGCAAGAGATTGAGCAGTTGGCGATCAATAGTATCTAATTCCATACGTTTTTCGCGATTAGAGTGAAGATAAAGTCAGTCTGGGAAGAACGTATTTGCAAAGGAAAATTTGAAAGCTATGCATTATACACGGAAAAGATCAGATTCCGAAATTAGTGTGTGGCTTACTCCACCGCAAGAGGAGTGGAGCATCGGTTGAGTCGTACAGAAATTTTTTCGGTAGAAAGCTTCATTTGACTACTATTTACAGTAAAATGAACTTTAAATAGACTTATTGGTAAAACAAATTTCTTATTTATGGCATTAAGAACGAAAACTATTCTGAATAGCGATTTTTGTAAAAAGTTTCACGCCTGCCAGCCATTCCACTGACGCGTCCATTGTACAAGCAGCACTAACGACAAAAAACTATGATTATCGGGGTTCCCAAAGAAATTAAAAACAACGAAAACCGGGTGGCTTTAACGCCCGCGGGTGTGGCCGAATTTAAGAAAAGCGGTCACGACGTTTATGTACAGGCGACGGCTGGCTTAGGCAGTGGAATTACGGATGCCGAGTATGTACACGCTGGAGCAACCATTTTGCCGACGATTGAAGATGTATACGAAATCGCGGAGATGATTGTAAAGGTAAAAGAACCCATCGCTTCTGAATACGCTCTCATTAAACCCAATCAGTTACTCTTTACTTATTTCCACTTCGCGTCTTCTCAGGAACTGACGCACGCCATGCTGGAAAGTGGTGCCATCTGTCTGGCGTACGAAACGGTTGAGAAAACGGATCGTAGTTTGCCCCTGCTGGTTCCCATGAGCGAAGTGGCGGGTCGGATGGCCGTACAGGAAGGTGCCAAGTACCTCGAAAAACCCATGGGTGGCCGGGGTATCCTATTGGGCGGCGTGGCCGGGGTAAAACCTGCCAACGTACTCGTATTGGGTGGCGGTATCGTTGGAACGCAGTCGGCTAAAATGGCGGCGGGACTAGGAGCGAATGTAACAATTGTAGATATTAGCCTGCCGCGTTTACGTTACCTGGAAGACATCATGCCTGCGAACGTAGATACGGTTATCTCCAATGAATACAACATTCGTCAGTTGGTTCAAACGACGGATCTGATCATTGGTGGGGTCCTGATTCCGGGAGCTAAGGCTCCTTCGCTCATCACGCGGGATATGCTTAGCCTGATGCGTCCGGGAACGGTAATGGTGGATGTGGCCATCGATCAGGGGGGATGTTTCGAAACCTCACACGCGACGACGCACGAAAACCCAACCTTCGTCGTGGAAGGTATTGTACATTATTGCGTGGCAAATATGCCCGGAGCTGTACCATACACCTCCACGCTGGCTCTGACCAACGCAACCTTACCCTACGCCATTCAACTCGCCAACAAAGGCTGGAAGAAAGCTTGCCGCGAAAATGAAGAGCTGAAAAAAGGCTTGAACGTGGTACAGGGCAAGACGGTATACAAAGGAGTAGCTGACGCCTGGGAATTGCCGCTGACGCCCGTAGATGACGTACTGGGTAAAGTGATTGTTGCTTAGTCCGGTTAAGATATTCATCAAATCAGCAACTATAAAACCGCTAGCCGCCCGGACGTGTTCGGGCGGTTTTTCATACGTGGGCGGTACTAAAACGTATATAAACAAAATTACCGGCCCGCAAAGCAAGCCGGTAATCATCGTTCAACCTTCAACCTATCTGTCTTTTCTTTTTTTTAATGCTTTTCGAGGACTACTCTTGGTCTGATAAACGCTCATTGGAACTTTACCCATCTAATCGTTTAACCAAAGATTCATCGCGTATTTGTATGTTGAGTGAGTATTCAATTCTGTCTACTAACTCAGTCATTTCTAAAGTATTAACCTAAAGTTATTTTCAAAAGTTCGACTTCGTAAAAAAAACTTTAGGTTTCTTCAAGTGCTCCGTTCTGATGAAATGATCGTCGAAACGATGACACTTTTAATCATTTATGGCTTGTACGGGAGACTCAGTTATATAACGTATCTCCTAAAAAAATAGTTTACATAGACTAGATCAAAATTTCGTACCAGGGGTAAACCCATTACCAAATTTTGGTACCAATCAGACGATTTAATTCCAGACGGGCCAGTGCCTGCTGATATTGGTACTGAATTCGTTGGAATTCAGCCTCCTCCAGAGCGGTTTGTGCCGACTGGATTTCAAGCTGGGTAATGACACCATTCTGAAAGCGAACATTCGCAAGTTGAAGGCCGTATTGAGCTTCCTGAAGCTGCGTTTCGGATAAACGTAGCTTCTCGGTCGTAGAACGTAATTCGGACTGAGCCTGTTCAAGTTGGGTATGAATTTGTACGGAAGCCGTTTCCGTTCCGTACTGGCTCAGTTGAAGGTTTTTGCGGGCGATGTCTTCCTGAATCTGGTGACGGCCACCCGCGTAAATGGGAGCCGACAGGCGGAAACCTACGCCACCGTTGAAACGAAACTCTTTAATTTCGGGCTGAAAACCGTTACGGAAACCCGTCGATCCGTTGAAGGAAAAAGTGGGTAATTTCGCTGCTTTCGCAATTTGAATGTCTTTCTCAGCAACTAATTCGCGGGTTTTGGCCAAACGCAAATCCCAGTTATTATCCACATTCGACGAATCCTGGGGCGTAACTAGTGAAGACCAGGCAAAACCGGCGTCAGCGTTGATAGTAGACCGAACGTCTTTACCCACTAGTGAGCTTAACAGAATAAACTGCCGATCGAGTTGCGTCTGAAGATCGACAATACGCGTCCGGACGTTTTTGTACCGAACGTTCGTAGCGACCAGGTTGTAATCAATTTCATCCCCACTCTTGATCCGGTTTTCGATCACTTTAGCCGTCTCACCCACGAGTGATTCCTGAGCCCGTTGTACAGTAATGGCTTTCTGCAGGTACACAATGCTAAAGTAAACCTGAGCTACCTGATAGGCCAGCTGATGCGTGGCCAAATCAACGTTCTGCTGGGAAAGTAGGCTCTCGGTGCGGGCTTTGTCGATGTTAGCCGCATCTTTTCCCCAATCGTAGACGGTCTGACTCACCGAAACACCAACGTTGTAGTTATTCCGCGGAGCAAACTGAATCGCATTCGAACCCAGACCCGGAATTTCGAAGGTTACACGTTGCAAAGGCCAGATATACTGATACGAAGCATCCCCACTCACGGAAGGTTTACGAGCGGCCTCGGCCATCTGGGTACGGCTTTCGCTCAGGGAAAGGGCTTGCTGTTGCTGTTTTAACTGGGGATAGTATTGAATGGATTGACGAATTAATCCGTTGAGCACCTCGTCGTTGGGCTGCTGTTGAGCAAAGGCCAACGAACTCGTAAGCAACGCGAGGGCCAGTACTGATATGGATTTCATGTTGGGAGAATTGAATGAGTTTACAGTTTTCAGTTGCCGGTTGTCAGTTTTCAGCGAATATTCTGAAAACTGACAACACCTTAATGGGCTTCGGCCATGGCTGCTGCCGCTGCTGCAATTTCTTCGGGTGACTTTTTCTTTTTCTGACGAAGAATGACCGTCAGGGGCAAGATGAGCACAAAGAAGAAACCGACAATCCGGAACGTATCCAGGTACGAAAGCAGATACGCCTGTTTATCGACGGCGGCTTCGAGCATCCGGTAGGCCCGCATACTGGCTCCACCCATCGACTGCAAGCGTTCCGTCAGTAGGGGATTGCCGGGGTATAGGTTCGCCATCAGATCCGAGCGGTGCTGGGCGTACTGAATCGCCACAAAGTTGTTGGCGAGGGCTACGCCAAAGGCACCGCCCAACTGCCGGATCATATTATTGATGGCAATGGCATTCGGGTATTCTTTCGGAGAAAGACCGGCTACGGCCTGGTTCGTCAGGGGGAGCTGTAACAGCGAAATGCCTAATACCCGTAGCATGTGAGCTGGGAAAAACTGCCATTGACTGGCGTCGGCGTTGAATGTACCCCCATAGAATCCAAAGGCAATCATCAGCAAAATACCCGAAATGATAAACGGCAGGGGAGAAGCTCCCGCCGATAGCCGCCGACCTACAACGGGCATCATGAACACGCCAATCAATGTAGGCCAAAGCAGCGAAAGACCAGTCATCGTGGGCGTATAGCCCATAATTCGCTGTACCATCACGGGGTAAACGAACATGGCCGTAAACAGACCAATCCCGGCGACGAAACTGAAAATAGTGGTAATACCTAAAGTACCCCGTTTCATCACCCGAAGATCCACGACGGGGTGATCCGTGGTCAGTTCCCGCCAGATGAATCCAATCACACCGACGGCCGCGGCAATGGCCGTGTACACAATCAGCCGGGACTCAAACCAGTCTTCGGATTCGCCTTTTTCAAGCATGAATTGGAGCGAACCTACGCCCAGCATGAGCAACAGAATACCGGGGTAATCAATTTTGATTTCGGCTTTATGCTGACCTTCTCCTGCTTTTTTATCGATGTACAAAATCGTCAGAATAGAGGCCAGAATACCCACCGGAATGTTCACCAGAAAGATATTCGCCCAGTGGTAATCTTCTACGATGATCCCACCCAGTACAGGACCGAACGTAGGGCCCAGGATGATACCCATGGCAAATATACCCGAGGCAATCCCGCGTTGCTGCGGCGGAAAGGCATCGAAAATAATGGCTTGCGAAGTCGAAAGCAGGGCACCACCGCCTACCCCCTGAATGAACCGCCAGAATACCAGCTCCCACAAATCCGTCGACTGACCGCAGAAGTATGAAGCAATGGTGAAGAGAATGATGGAACCCAGGTAATAGGTTTTCCGGCCAAAGTACTCGGCCAGAAAGCTCGTCATCGGAATGATGATAACGTTGGCAATGGCATACGAAGTAACTACCCAGGCAATGTCCTCGATGGTTGCTCCCAGCGATCCGGCCATCTGGTTGAGAGCTACGTTGACAATGGTGGTGTCAATCAGCTCCATGATGGCAGCGGAAATGGCCGTAGCCACAATAATAGCCCGCTTAAATCCGGTTGGATAGGTTGCCATGTGTGTTTAGTTTGCAGTTGTTAGTTGTCGGTTTTCAGTTTCAGTTATCAACGGGATCGTCTGAACTGATCACTGCAAACCGACAACTGAAAACTATTTCGTTTTTACACTCACTTCTACGTTCATACCGGCCCGGAGCAGGTTGCGGTACTGGGGTAAGTTTTCAATCTCGATTTTAACCGGAATCTTCTGGGTTACTTTCACGAAGTTACCGGAGGCGTTATCGGGGGGGAGCAGGGAGAATTTGGCACCCGTTGCTTCACTGAAGGATACGATTTTACCTTTCATGGGGGTGTTTGGGAAGGCATCCGCAGTTACCGTGGCTTCTGAACCAATGCGTAAGTTCTCCACCTGCGTTTCCTTGAAGTTGGCCACTACCCAAAGCGTGCTGTCCTGTACAATGGTCATCGTCGTCTGACCATTCTGAATGTACTGACCAGGCTCTACGCTCTTGCGGCCAATCCGGCCGGAAGAAGTAGCGTATACTTTAGAATAGGTCAGCTTGAGTTTCTGCTGATCAATACGCGTCTTTTGTACATCTAGAGACGCTTCCGCTTTGTGCAGAGCCGAACGCAGTACGTCCAGGCGGGAGCGGGAAGCCAGTACGTCGGCCTGACCAGCTACGTATTGTTGATCGAGTACTTCGGAGTTGTTACGACTGTCGTCCGACTGCTTCCGGGTGATGGCTTTATCGGCCAGCAAACGGGCATCGCGTTCGGCATCCGATTTGGCCTTGTCGCGACGCAGAGCGGTTGCTTTCAGGTTCGAGTCCTGAGCTTTGATGGTGAGCTCAGCGTTACGCAAACTGGCCTTAGCGTTTTCGACATCGGTTTGCATTTGCCGATACGTCGCTTCCATTTCAGCCAGTTGCAGCTGATATTCAGCATCATCGATTTCCATCAGCAACTGACCTTTTTCTACTTTGTCGTAGTCATTAACTGCCACCGTTTTCACGTATCCAGCAATACGGGGCAGTACGGGCACCATGTAACTTTCGATCTGAGCGTTGTCGGTTTCTTCGTGCGTTTGGGCGTGCTGGTAAGCGGAAAACCCAAACCATGCACCCACACCCAGCACAACAAGCAGGATAATCCGGGGTAACATTTTACGGAATGAAGATTGTTCTGGCGTAGCCATGATTAAATTATTTATTAGTGGTGATCAAATGGGATGCAGACCCGTGTCGTTTGGAGTTAGTCAACTAAATTGACGATGCAAATGTAAACTTAGTTGACTAAAAAAGTCAAGTTAGTTGACTATTATTTTTTTATAACTATTTTTGCATCGAGTTAGTCAGCTAACCAAGGCTATAACCCGAATTATTTAAAAATAATTCAAGGGGATTTAGAGTTAAGTTACTGATTTTTAGTATTTTGAAGGTAATGGTTTGCCTGTTATCTGCGTTAGACTACTAAAAACAAATTGAAATGTATGAGCGAGATGTTGTACTTTTTTAATTTGTATTAAATTTACGTTAAAATGGAAAAGGGAGGGGAGAAGAGCACTTCGACTTCTTTCTTGGACGACGAGAATGATGGATAAGGAACTAAGAAAAAAGCTTGAAGCGTTTAAAGTTCAGCGGAACCGGATTATGGGCCGACTCCTGAGCCGGGCCTTTCGGATTGTAGTAGACGTATCAAGTCAGAAACTAGCAGAAGCAGGTTACGAGTCCTATCGACTCAGTCACCTGGTGCTGATGGTGCATATTCAGGTGGATGGCTCTACGATTAATGAACTGGCGGCGAGTTTGGGCATTACCAAGCAGGCCGTGAGCAAAATCGTGAAGGAACTACAGGAGCAGGGGTACGTGGAAACCGAAAAACATCCCGATGATGCCCGCTCGGTACTCGTCAAGATTACGAATAAAGGGGCTCGTTTTACCCTCGAATGGCAGTACTGTACGAAAGTGGTAGACCAGAAATTTGAAGAAATCCTTGGTAGTGAACGCCTTGAACAACTTAAAGATATTCTGTTGGACCTAGCGGATTATCACGAAAATAAACTTAAAGAAGAGCTAACCGAGGCCTCGGAAGGCCGGCGTACCCAGTGGCTGGATATGTTACAGCAGAAAACGGCTAACTATCCGCTGCAATCCACGAAGAAGAAATAACCCTCAAGCTTTGTCGAATACGAAAGCGGCTCCTCCTTCGAAGAGCCGCTTTTTTATGAAGTACGGATCAGGAAACGGTCAGTACGGCAATGCTCGTACCACCAATGTGCCGCAGATTGCGGAACACGGGATTGCCGGACTGATAATAGTCGTTGAGAGCCCGCCGAACGCCTTCCCAGTTGGTATAGTCGTGCCAGAGAATGGTGCCGCCCTTGCGAACCAGCCGGAGAGCGTTTTCTGTATCACTCAGCACGTACTCGTAAGCGTGCGAACCATCAATGAAAACCAGATCCATCTGATTATGATAGGGGGAATAGTCGTACGTAGCCGAGTCACCGAAGACCTGGGTAATCTTGGATGCCAACGGATGTCCTTTGAAGCGTTCGCCGGATTCGGCTTTCTTTACGTACATCTCCTCCGTTTTTTCAATCTGCATCTGCGTCTGGCTTAGTTCCGAAGGCGGTAGATCCAGTGTTACGATTTGGGCGTCCGCCGGGCTATTCAGGGCCATATTTAACGTAGTTCTTCCCTGAAAGGTACCGATTTCGAAAATCCGCCGGGGCTGTAGCTGATTCACCAGCTGACTGATCACCTTTACTTCAAATTCAGTCACGTGTCCAAAACCGCATTCGTTCACGCCTTCCAGGAGAAGATTCTTGTCTAGCTGAGCCAGTTCCAGAATATCGGTCTTCGGCAGTTTGTAAGGGTCTTCGGGCAGGTCTGAGCTGGGAGCGGGTGGACTGTACAGAGCATACAGCTCACCGAGTCGATGGCGTTCTTGGGTGTCAAAAGGGCTAAGGGCAGCCGTGCGGGCGATGCGTTTAAATACTCCCAGATACAAAGTAAACAAAGCTGTATTCATGAATTTCAAAGTAGAGGTCTAGGGTTCTTACTAAAACTGAAAATCAATGAAAGCTGGCGAGGAAGTCAGACAACCTGTACTACGATTGCTTACTTAAAGATCGATCAGATGCCTAAAATACGGAAAGGATTTAATCACACAAATCCTGATACTAAATCAGTTAGGCAGCAGGAATAAAAAAGCCGGTACATGCGTACCGGCCAATGTTACGATTCGAAAAAATCACCGTGGAAGTTGACCAGAAAGACTTCCAGACTGGCCCGCGTCATAGCAGTATACAACCATCGCACAAATTCCTGATTGACCTGTTCGAGGGTCAGATAGCCCTGATCAATGAAAACCGCACTCCACTGACCCCCTTGCGATTTATGGCAGGTGAGGGCATACGCGAATTTCACCTGTAAGGCATTCAAATACGGATCTTTCCGGATTTCCTGCATACGCTCACGTTTGGAGGCGATGTGTTCGTAATCCGCCGCCACGCCATCGTACAGGGCTTTACTTTCTTCGCGGGTTAGCGAGGGTGAAGCACTGTCGAGCGTATTAAGCGTAATTTTTGCATCGAACGGCGGCTGATCGGGGTAGTCCGAAAGTTGTAACAAACAGTTGGCGAAGCGAATGCCGTACTGTTCTTCGTACCCACGAATTTTCAGTACTTCCACAAAATCGCCGTTCGCCAGAAAGCCCGCGGGCGAATCTTCATCGAGTGCCGTATAATTATTGCGGACGACCATCAGACGATCGCCCGTCGAAATTTCGTCTTCCTGGTATTTGATGCGAGTCCGAATGTAGCGGTTGTAGGCTACGGCCGTTTTGTTTGACCGGGTAATGACGATGGTATTTTCCTCGCCGTATTTGCGGTAGGCGTAATTGATGCCGTCTTCGAGTTTTTCACCCGTCATGCGGAAACAATCGCGGAAGCCACGGGTACTGAGTCGGATCTCCGGAATTTTATCCCAGAGAATTTCGCGTAACCGCGTGGCATTCGCCAGGATGCCCGAATCATTGTCCTGCCGCATGACATCGGTCATTTCCACTTCCATGACGTCCATGTGAAAATTGTCCCGCAGGTACTTGGCATCCAGGGCCGGACTGTCGTCTTTACCGACGGGCGGCAACTGGGCCAGATCCCCCACAAATAGCAGTTTATTCGGTCCGCCTTCCTCGTTTCCAAAGGCGTATTCAATCAGGTCGGTAAGCAGGCCATTCATACCGCCAAAATCCGCTTCGTCGGGAATCATCGAAGCCTCATCCACGATGAAAACCGTGTTGGTATGGTAGTTATTCTGGCGGCGAAATTCCAGGGCTCCAGTAAACTTATTGGCAACCTGACGATAAATTTTTTTATGAATCGTCATGGCTTTTTTCCGGGAGTACGTCGCCATCACTTTGGCGGCTCGTCCGGTTGGAGCCAGCAGTACCGTGCGGAAACCCAGTTTGGGCAGACTTTTCACCAGCGTACTGATCAGCGTAGTTTTCCCGGTACCGGCGTATCCTTTCAGCAAGAAAGTCTGGGCATCATCATTGGAAAGAAATTTTTCCATGTGATTGAATAGCTCCAGCTGACCTTTCGTGGGCTGAAAGGGAAATTTCTGTCGTAACAGAAACGCGGGGGTGGGCGTATCGGATGTATTCACAATAAAATAACGAGTAATGAACGAGCCGCGTAGAGTCGTTCAACGATGCGTCTCCTGCCTACCAACGCCTCAGCTTTGGGCTGACGTCGGCTACTGGGAAACAAAAAAGAACTACGTAAAGATCGTCATTTTCGGGCAAATAGTGAAGTTCCGTTACTGTAATCCGTAACCACCTGGTCGTAACAAATCCGATAGCTGCGTATACTTTCGAAAGACGGAATGCACCTGGGCCTCGGGGAGGGCCTGAAGTTCTTCCCAGGAAAGCCAGGCGGCTTCTTCCATGATCTGCTGCTGAAATTCGGGGTCGTGGCCCAGCTGCAATTCACCGGATTCGATAAACACCCGGAAAAAGACTTCCAGCGTGTGTAAGGGGGAGCGAATGAACTCATTGACGTACAAAAGCTCGCCCACGCGAACCTGAAGCTGCGTTTCTTCGTTGAATTCCCGTACCAGAGCCTGAGGGATGGATTCGCCAAACTCCAGACTACCGCCCGGTGGAGCCCAGAAAGGGCCATCTTCAAAGAGGGCTTTATGGCGAATGAGTAAGATTCGGTCTTCCTGTACGGCAATACCACAGACCCGTACCCGTACGTACCCTCCAAATTTCTCTAAAACTTCGGTACTCATGTTACAATCGTCTTTTCGGGCAATATATACGTTTGCTAGGTACAAAAGTGACAACACCTAGATTTTAGGGGGTAGCCTGGTAAGCCCGAAAACGTTTTAAAAATCAATAAAAATGCGGTTTGGCGAGCGGTAGTAAATCCATTTTCTACCCGAAAAACGCCTGAAAATCCGTACCTTTGCAACTAGAAAACCAGATATACGAATGCTATCCGTAAGTAATATTTCGCTCCGCTTTGGGAAGCGGGTTCTTTTTGAAGACGTTAACTTAAAATTTGTACCGGGCAACGTATACGGCCTCATTGGAGCCAACGGAGCCGGTAAGTCTACTTTCGTTAAAATTCTTTCCGGTGAAATTGAACCCACCACGGGTTCAGTATCGCTCGATCCGGGCGAGCGGATGTCCTTTCTGAACCAGAACCAGAATGCCTATGATAACGAGACCGTACTGAACACGGTTATCATGGGGAACGACAAGCTCTATAAAGTAATGCAGGAGAAAGACGCCATCTACGCGAAGGCTGATTTCACCGAAGAAGATGGCAACCGGGCCGCTGATCTGGAAGCCGAGTTTGCCGAAATGAATGGTTGGGAAGCCGAATCCGACGCGGCTTCGCTGCTTTCGGGTTTGGGTATCAAGGAAGAAAGCCACTACACGCTGATGGCTGACATGAACCCTTCCGAAAAAGTGAAGGTACTCTTAGCCCAAGCTCTGTTTGGTAACCCCGATATTCTGTTGCTGGATGAGCCTACCAACAACTTGGACATTGATTCCATCCTGTGGCTCGAAGACTTTTTGATGGGATTCAAGAATACGGTAATTGTGGTCAGCCACGACCGTCACTTCCTGGATAACGTTTGTACGTATATTGCTGACCTTGACTTTGCCAAGATTCAGATTTACGGCGGTAACTATACTTTCTGGTATGAATCAAGTCAGCTGGCCGCCCGTCAGAAAGCCGATCAGAACAAGAAAGCCGACGAAAAACGGAAAGAGCTTGAAGAGTTTATTCGCCGTTTCTCGGCCAACGTGGCTAAGTCGAAGCAGGCAACTGCTCGTCAGAAAATGCTGGATAAGCTTCAGGTGGATGAAATTAAACCCTCCAGCCGTCGCTATCCATACATCGGTTTCAAGCCCGAGCGTGAAATTGGCGATCAGGTACTAAATGTAGAAAACCTGAGCTACGTACTGGAAGATGGTACAGTACTGTTCAAAAACCTGACGTTCAGCGTGATGAACGATCAGAAAATTGCTTTCCTAAGCAAAGATGGACTGGCCGTATCCGCTCTGTTTGACATTTTAATGGGCGAACGCCAACCGACGACGGGTACCTTCAAGTGGGGCGTAACGACGACGCAGAGCTACTTGCCGAATGACAACAGCAAATATTTCTCGGATGCCAGTCTGAATCTGGTAGACTGGCTGCGTCAGTACTCCGCTGAAAAGGACGAAACCTTTATCCGAAGCTTCCTGGGCCGGATGTTGTTCTCGGGTGAAGAAGCCTTGAAACGGTGTACGGTCTTGTCCGGGGGTGAGAAACAACGCTGTATGTTCTCGAAAATGATGCTTTCGGGAGCGAACGTACTGCTGCTGGACGAGCCGACGAACCACTTGGACCTGGAATCCATTCAGGCTTTGAACAAAGGCATGGAGGATTTCCCCAGCGTAATGCTGTTTGCCAGCCATGACCACCAGTTGACGCAGACGGTTGCGAACCGTATTGTGGAATTAACGCCTAAAGGTTGCCTGGATAAACTCATGACCTTCGACGATTACCTGACCGATAACCGTATTAAGGAACAACGGGAAGAATTGTACGGAGAGAAAGTATAATGCAGTTAGTAGTTGTTAGTTGATGGTTGATAGATGGTTCGTTAACCAGATTCTACGTCAGGATATTTGGTAAATAAGGATCAGATAACCATCAACCAACAACTACTAACCAACAACCAAACCAGCATGGCTAAGAAAAATTATACGGGTGTGGTGTATTCCACCGATCCGGATTTTCAATACCAGAACGACGAGCAGTCTGAAGCTAATACCTTGCCCCCTGCCCAGCAGAATCTGAAGGTACAGTTGGATAAGAAACAACGCGGCGGGAAGCAGGTTACCCTGATTACTGGATTCATTGGTACGGAAGATGACTTAGCGGATCTAGGCAAGAAACTCAAAACGCTATGTGGCGTAGGCGGTTCGGCTAAAGACGGCGAAATCTTAGTACAGGGCGATCAGCGGGATAAGGTGTTAAAGTGGCTGATTGAAAAAGCATATAAGGCAAAGCGTGTAGGCTAGTAAAATATTAAATTGTTAAGAAATAAAAAAAGCCGTTGATCTTATTCGACGGCTTTTTTTATTTGCGATAAACTTTATTAAAACCCATGAATAAAACTTATCTACTTACGCTAAATCTCTGTTTGATAGTGGCAATTTGCCAAGCTCAATCATCGGTTCGTCTATTTTATTTAGCAGACGGACTCCAAACCATACACGCGGATTCTGCAGATTATTTTTGTGACTTTGTCATACAGGGAGATACCATTTATAAATTCACTGCTTACGAAAAGTCGGGCCAGCGTCGGGCCGAAGGGTATTCTTTGTCGCCCTCTCCTCAGTTGAAAAAAAGTTATCAGTATAGAAGTTACCATGCTAATCAGCAAAGACACCAGACGGGGTATTATACGAATGATCAGAAAGTAGGCGTTTGGCACACGTTCTATCCCAGTGGTGAACTACAGGAAATAGGAGTCTGGAAAAAAAATCCGAGACCCAATGAATTACCCTTTCGATACGAATTGGTTTCTTTTCTGGATACCGCAGGTCATTTAAGCGTTATTCAGGGACATGGAAAAGCTGTTACCTATTATGAAAACGGTACCTCTAAAGAAACCGGAAACTTTCGGGAAGGACTGAAGGATTCAGTTTGGACTGGCTATTATCCAGATGGACGTAAAGAATACGAAGAAACCTACCTATCTGGCGTTCTTCAGCAAGGCATTAGTTACGATAAAAGGGGACAGGCTTATCGCTACCAAGTACTGGAAGAGCCTGTTCGTTTTGGGGAAAGTCAGCAAGATTTGTATCGATTTCTCGCTCAATCAATGAGGTATCCGGTTGCTGCCCAAAGAGCCCGAATCCAGGGTAAAGTATTACTTAGTCTCAAAGTAGATAAGGACGGTACTCCGTATCAGGTACAGGTGCATTCGTCTCCTGATGAGACCTTAACGGAAGAAGCCTTACGAGTCCTTAGTTACAGTAAAGGAAAGTGGAAGCCTGGCGTTAAAAGAGGGCAGGTTAAAGATGACCGTTTCCAGTTTCCAATCAGTTTTATATTGGAGTAAAAGAGAGTTTCTTTGCCCATATTCGTGTGTACTAAAACGTTACTGGAATAAAGAATTTCTAATTGGTCTTTAAGAATATTTGACAATATTCGTTTTAGTATTGTTAATTAATTCTTACGTTTCATTCATGCGACTCACGTTTATTTACCTGTTTTTTATCAGTACAGTCACCTATGCTCAGCAAATCGAGCGGTATTATTATTCCAAAGCGGATGAATGGTTGAACAGTAAAGATTCAGCGAAATACTATCGAGATTTTGTATTACAAGGCGATACTATTTTTCGTTGTACCCGATACAACCTAAAGGGAATCAGGCAAGAGGAAGGGTATACAAAAAAGAGTGGCTTTCTGAATTACCAGGGAAATTATAAGACTTTTTATCCCAATCAGGTTACTGAGTCGGAAGGTACCTACGATGAGGGAAGCCGGATCGGTATCTGGCGATATTTTTATAAAAATGGTTCGCTCAAAGAACAGCGACAGTATGAACTTCTTCGGAATCGTCGGAAGGATTGGAGCCATGAAAAATATCGGCTAGACGTTTATCAGGACTCTACGGGTAATGTGCTGGTAAAGGAGGGGAATGGGACCTACGTTTTATATCATCCCAATGGGAATGTTGCCGAAAAAGGCAACTATGCAAACGGTGAAAAAGCAGGTAACTGGCTAGGGAACTACTTAAATGGTCAACATTGGTACGAGGAAAATTATAAAAACGGAGTACTGAGTAAAGGCGTAAGTTATGATTCATTGGGAAGAAATTACGTCTATAAGCAGCTGAAACAGAATGCGGAATTCACCGGTGGAGACCAGGCATTTTATTCCTTTCTCAATAAAAACATGCGGTATCCAGTGGAAGCTCAACGCCAAAAGATTCAGGGCCGGGTATTCATGTCTTTTGCCATAGAAGCCAATGGAAATATCTCCAACATTAAAGTATTGAAAAGTCCCAGTATGCTGCTTTCAGCGGAAGCCATCCGGGTGATAGGAGAGATGAAAGGAAAATGGACGCCGGGTAAATCAAGGGGGCAATTCGAGAAAACCACCTACAATATTCCTCTGACTTTTTCGCTGGGTTGATGCCTCTTGTATCTCATCGGCAGCTGCTTTCACTTCTTATCAAGTCATCCCTTTATGAAATACCTCCTAACCACCTTAATTACGTTCATTACTTCTGTAGTTTTCGCTCAAAACGCTACCCGAATTTATTACCTCGATACGGAAGTAGCGACCAGCATTCCCGATTCGGCCCGTTTTTACCTCGACCTAACTGTCCAGGGCGATACGCTGTATCAATACACGGAATATGATAAATCTGGCGTACGACGGGCGGAAGGATTTGCGGTTCGGATCATGCCCATGCTGGAAAGACATGATCGGTATACGACTTTCTATAAGCACCAGCAAAAGCACCGCGAAGGTCGGTATTTTAAAAATCAGCCGGTCGGTATTTGGCGAACGTATCATCCCAATGGAAAGCTGGAAGAAATGGGCGTATGGACGAAAAACCCTCGGCCTTACGAAGCTCCCCTGCGTTACCTATTAACCACTTACGCGGATAGTACGGGCCAGATGCTGGTTACGCAGGGCCACGGAACGATGACTCGGCATGATTCTCAGAGAGGCGTGCAGGAGGTGGGTTCTTATCGGGAGGGATTGAAAGATTCGGTCTGGGTCGGGTACCACACGGATGGTCGGAAGGAATACGAAGAAACGTATACCGCAGGCGTGTTACAGGAGGGTCGTAGTGTCGACGCTCAGGGCAATACATATCCATATACTACGCTGGATACACCCATTAGCTTTGAGTCGGATGGACTTTTCAAATTCCTTAATGTAAACATTCGGTATCCACCCGAGGCTCAGCGGGCGGAAAGCCAGGGTACAGTTATCCTGAATTTTTTGATTGATACGCAGGGCGTGCCGCAGGATATCCGGGTCAGTTCTTCGCCCGACCCCGTTCTGACCAAAGAAGCCATACGGGTCATCCAGCTTAGTAAAGGCAAGTGGAAACCAGCGACGAAGCGGGGGAAAGCCGTAGCGAATCGGTTTACCATTCCGATTCCTTTCAAGTTGATTTAACGTTGGTAGAAGTGACCGTATTAAGGTACTGCAGAGAAAGATAAGATTACTACTGGTAGTTGAGGCCAGGTAGCCCGAACCGTTAAAAACCAGACCGGCTGTACCGATAGGTACAGCCGGTCTGGTTTTTAACAAAATTACTTGCTCTTTTCCGTACTCTTGAGAGCCCAGTACATGAGTACGGGTTGGAAAAACAGTCGGGTAAATCGTTTCTTATCGGTATCTAAACCAAAGGCGTCGCGTTCGTTGGTGTATTGGGAAATATTACCGGGAAAAACGGCCGCGAAGAACGAAGCCGCAATTTTGCCAATGGCTTCCTTGCGTTTTTCTCCGGCGAGAATCAGGCTGGCACCTAAGGCGATTTCGGCTAATCCCGAGTAGATCACCGTATCATCTTTTTCCAAAGGTACAAAGTCGGGAACCTGAGCCTGGAAATCTTTCCGGGCAAAAGTCAGGTGACTGACTCCGGCAAAAACGAGCATACTTCCTAAACCAATACGGGCGACATTTTGAAGAGTTTCTGTTTTCATAGCAGTGTGTGTTTACCTAGCCATTATGAAAAATCAATACCACCCACAAAAATGAATGTTCGGGTCTTCTGTCCGTGCTTAAAATCCAGCCAGTTTCTCTTCTATTTTATCCAGCTTGAAGCTAAAAGTCGTCCCCTTGTCCACGCGACTCATGACCGTAATCTTGGATTTGTGGGCGTTGACGATGTGTTTGACAATGGCCAATCCCAAACCCGTACCGCCTTTTTCTTTCGAACGGGACTTTTCTACCCGATAAAAGCGTTCGAAAATCCGGTTGAGGTGCTCGGGGGGAATGCCCGGACCGTCGTCTTTCACTTCAATTTCCCAGTCTTTCTTATCTTCGGTAAACGTCACATTCACCTTTCCTCCGTCACGACCGTATTTAATGGCGTTGTCGATGAGATTGGTGAGAGCCTGGGAAATGCGATAGGCATCAGCTTTCACAAAAATCTGATCCTGCGTTGTATGAAGCTTTACTTTGATTTCCCGTTGATTGGCCCGGGGTTCGAGCTGCTCAATGACTTCGTGGGTAATCTTGACTAAATCCACGCGTTCGCGGTGCATTTTGATTTCACCCGCTTCAATTTGTGACAGCGTAAGCAGGTCAGCCACCAGAGCGTCGAGTCCATCGAGGCTTTTCGCGGCTTTTTGCAGGAATTTATCCCGTACCCGCTCGTCGTCCTTGGCTCCGTCGATGAGGGTATGAATGAATCCCTGAGCGGCGAAGATGGGAGTCTTGAGTTCGTGCGAAATATCGGCCAGAAACTCCCGCCGAAACTGCTCCATGCGTCGGAGCTCATCAATTTCCCGCTGCTTTTTGGCTACGTATACAAAAATCTCGTTGTTGAGTTTTTTCAGCGGGTTGACGCTCTTGGTAATCTTTTTGCGGGAGAGGTTAAAATCTTTCAGCTTCAGCCGCTGAATGGTATCGTAGATCTTATTGATTTCTTCGAAAATGAGATAATCCAGTACGTAGAAAACGAGGATGAGCGTCGCGAAGAACGTAGTGGCTCCCGCAATGAAGATGGTACCACCGGGCGTACCCGGCACGAACCAGAGGAAACCACTCGTAATGGCCGAAATCAACAGGGCCAGAATAACAGAAATTACCTTGGGATTTAAGGGGGACATGGGCACGAGTTCTCAGTTGTCCGTCTACTGTTTTCAGTTGTAATCGGTGCTCAGCAAAGGCTGAGTGATATTCAATTGTCAACTGAAAACAGCAAACGGATAACTATCCTTATTCTCCTTCGCCATTAAACATATACCCTACGCCTTTAAGCGTTTTGATATAGGTTTCGCCAATTTTTTCGCGAAGCTTCCGAATGTGAACGTCGACGGTACGTTCGAGTACGTAGATATCCGCTCCCCAGATTCGCTGGAGAAGTTCTTCGCGATTAAAGACTTTGTCGGGGTGCTGAGCCAGGAAAAACAGTAATTCAAATTCCTTTTTCGGGAGGACGACCGAACCAAAACCGCCCGTAACGGTGTAATTCTGGCGGTTGATCGACAGTCCCGCCGTTTCGATGCGGTCACCTGGATCGGTTTTCTGGGCTTCCCGGCGAAACAGAGCCTTGATACGGCTCATCAAAGCCCGGGGCTTGATGGGTTTGGTGATGTAATCGTCGGCTCCAATTTCAAAAGCGGCAATTTCGGAGTATTCTTCCGAACGGGCCGTTAGGAAAAGAATGTAACTACCTTTCAGCTCGGGTAACTCCCGTAGTTGGCGAGCCGTTTCAATGCCGTCCTGCTGGGGCATCATAATGTCGAGCAGTACGAGATCCGGAGCGAATGTCCGGGCTATTTCAACGGCTTTGCGGCCATCCGAAGCCGACTCAATGTCGTACCCCTCTTTCTCAAGATTATAATGAAGTAATTCAATGATGTCGGGATCATCGTCCACCAGTAAAATTTTGTAGGCGGGCGTAGTGCTCATGGGGGGTGTCTGTTGCTTTATACAAAAGTACGTGAATTTACGGTTGGCAGGAAATGTTGGCTTGCTGTGCCGCCCGTAGAAGCAAAGATTAACAATTCGGACACGGAAAATTCACAAAAACTTAATACGGCCGTCCGAGGTACTTTTGAGGGAATGGTGTAAGGGCTAATGGCTAGAAGAAATATCTTTGAAAAGTCCCATAAATGGTGTAACTTAAACCGTGCAACAGGTATGATTTATTGATGAATAAACCTGTTGATAATCAGAATACTGTCTGATTATTTTTGGTAAAAAGAATTACGAATGCTTACAAAGGAACAAGTTCTTAAACAATATTTCGGGTACGATGTCTTCCGACCCTTACAGGCGGAGGTGATCGATACCGTTTTGGCCGGAAAAGATGCTCTGGTACTCATGCCCACAGGGGGTGGGAAGTCGGTTTGTTATCAGGTGCCGGCTCTCGTACTGGATGGATTGACGATCGTAATTTCGCCGCTAATTGCTCTCATGCAGGATCAGGTACAGGGCCTGAAAGCCAATGGAGTATCCGCCGCTTTCCTGAATTCTACGTTAAATCAGTCCGAGCAGGAATCCGTCATCTGGAAAATCAAACTGGGCGAGCTGAAGCTTCTCTATATTTCACCCGAACGGCTTTTTTCGGGAAACTTTATGGATTGGTTAAAGGGGCAGAAAATCAGTCTGTTTGCCGTAGATGAATCCCACTGTATCTCGTTCTGGGGGCATGATTTCCGGCCCGAGTATACGCAACTGCATCGACTGAAAGAACATTTTCCCCGCGTACCGATCATCGCACTGACGGCCACGGCGGATAACGTGACCCGGAAGGACATTCTTCAACAACTCGCCATTTCGCAGGCCCGTACCTTTCTAGCCAGTTTTGATCGTCCCAATCTCAATCTCACCGTACTGCCGGGGCGGAAACGCATGGAGCAGATGGTGGATTTTCTGAATGCCCATCCCGGTCAGCCGGGAATCATCTACTGCCTCAGCCGAAAAACGACCGAAAGCGTAGCGGCCAATCTGCAGTACATGGGCTTCAACGCCCGCCATTACCACGCGGGTTGTGATGCCCTGTACCGAAATCATACGCAGGCGGAGTTTCTGCGAGATGACATTCAGATCATCGTAGCCACCATTGCTTTTGGCATGGGGATCGATAAATCGAATGTTCGCTGGGTCATGCACTACAATTTGCCCAAAAACGTCGAAAGCTTTTATCAGGAAATCGGCCGGGCCGGACGGGACGGCTTACCGGCCGATACCGTACTTTTTTACAGCTACCAGGACGTGTCCCAGCAAACGGACATGATTCTGAAATCGGAGCTATCCCAGGATCAGAAAGATCTGCTCATTGCCAAGCTTGACCGCATGAAGCAGTACGCTCAGGCGGACATCTGCCGACGGCGTATTCTCATTAGTTATTTCAATGAAACGGTAGAAAAAGATTGCGGGAACTGCGACGTCTGCCGCAATCCGCGTACCAAAATTGATGGGACGGTCATGGCTCAGAAAGTACTCTCGGCGATTGCCCGTACCCAGCAGAAAGTAGCCATGGGTACCCTCATTGACATTCTGCGGGGCAGCCGGAACCAAAATATCATTCGGCATGGCTACGATCAGCTGAAAACGTTCGGGGCAGGTCATGAGCTGCGGTACGAAGAATGGACTGAATACATCAGTCAGTTACTCAATTCGGGCATCATGGACATTGCCTATGATGAAGGGCATGCCTTTAAACTCAACGCGGTCAGTCAGCAGGTGTTACGGGAAGGCAAAAGCGTATCTGTAGTGAAATTCATTCCTCTGGAAGAACGAAGAGCCCGGGCGGAGGAAGAATATGTACAGGCTCCAAAAAGCAAGCGGGAGGTGGTTCGCGATGCCATGTTCGAACGCCTGCGGCTTCTACGAAAACAACTCGCCGACTCCCTGGGAATTCCGCCTTTTCAGGTATTCAGCGATGCGACGCTTTCGGATATGGCTCAGAAACGGCCGATCAATCACGCTCAGTTCTTGCAGGTTTCGGGCGTAGGCGAGCAGAAAAACCGTCAATTCGGGGATGTATTCATTAATGAAATTCTGGCCTTTGTCCAGGAAAATAATCAGTCCGGCGTGAAGATGGCCAAGGGCCTTACCTACGTGCAAACGCTGCAATTCTACCAGCAAGGGTACGACATTGAACGGATTGCTACCGAACGAAATCTAACGCCCACGACCATTCTGAGCCACTTACACAAACTGAAAACGGACGGAGAAGCCATTGACTACGAACGACTGCTGCCGGAAGCTACGAGAGAAGCAATTCTGGAAGCGGCCCGACAATTGGACATCCCCGTCGCTGAAAACGCTCCGATTGCACCCCTGCTGGAAAGTTTTGGGGAGACGTATCAGGCCTGGCAACTACGGCTAGCGTTTTTAATTGCGGGCGAAGGGATACGGATGGACGTGGAGGCCTGGCGGCAGGAACATGGATTACCCCCGCGAACGGCCTAGTAATTGTTCAAAAAATTGCGGTAATTTACGCCAAAGCTAAGCCTTATACCTGTTGTGGAAGAAACGGTTTTATCCTCGCAAGATGCCTTACCAGCGGTGTCAAATTGCTACGGCGTGAAAATGATTGGTATTGGTGGGGCCGGTTGTTCGGTCCTCAAAAAAATGGCTGACCAGGCCTATACAGGTTTACACCTAATCCCCTGTCATACGGACTTTACACAGTTAGTGACATTTCCACAGGCCATTCCGCTCGGGATGCGGGATCTGGGATTGGGACTCACGGCGGAGCAAGCCCGACAGTGGGCCTTGGATCAGCAGGCGGTCATTAGCTCCGTACTCAATCCAGAAACGAAAATTGTCATTCTGGTAGGGGGGCTGGGGGATGGTACGGTGGCCGGAGCGGCTCCGGTCATTGCCGAAATGGCCCGTCAGCGAGGAGTACTGGTAGTGGCGTGTGTGATGATGCCCTTTGCTTCCGAAGGGTACGAAACGATGCAGATGGCCGAGCGGGGTCTGAAGCAACTCACGCAGTCCTGTGATTCAGTGGTGGCTTTTTCCCTGGATAAACTCGCTGAGAATCTTAATGACGATCTGAGTATTGCGGAGTTTTACGCCGCCGCCGATGAGTTGCTGTGCCAGACGGCTCGCATCGTTCCCGATATTTTGAAGCCTTCCGAAACTCCGGATTCAGACATTCAGGAACTGAAAACAGTACTGGAAGGCAGTGGTTTGGCCTTTTATACACAATTGTCGATTCAGGGTAGTCAGCAACGGTTAGAAGCTAGTGTGGCAAAAATCAAGCAAACGTTTGGGAATCAGCGTACTTTACCGCACGAAGCCCAGCGTATTTTGCTCGTCGTACAGTATGATCCACTTCAGGCCCTGAGTACGCACGAAATTCGCAATATCATCCAGGCTCTCAAGCAAACCCTGGGACGCCGAGCGGCAGTGTTCAAGGTAGCTCCACTCGCTAGCGAAGGCTTGGGGAGTGAGCTTCGCTTGGGTATTCTTTCCAGTAGTGGGCGTACACCCGAGGTATTGGAGTGGGCCAGTACTTATTAAAAGATAATTAATGAAAGCTCATCGGGAAATTATATCGGGCCGGAGACGTTTGTTTCCGGCTTTTTAATAGCTTTACGTCCTGTCCGCCAACGCTTTATCTCACCATGTTTCCCATAACCTTCCAAAGGCAATGTCCCTATTGCCAGTCTACGTCAATCGAGCGTCGCCAGCGACCCGTGGCCTTTCGCTACCTATTCTTTTTCATGCCGATTCGTTACTACCAATGTCAACGATGCCGTCGGTTTTTTGTGAAAATGAGGTAAGTATACGTTCCCTGTTTTTTCCGGTACTGGCTGCTTGACAGGAAGGTTTATAAGCAGTCAGGCGAAAGGATTGTTTATTTTATCGGGTATAAGTTACGTTTTTAATAGAACTGCTAACAATCAACTAGTAGCATAGGATCAGTATTTTGTCCTGTAAAGACGGCTGATGATTTAGTCCGTATGCATTCTATGCGGGGCATCCCATGCGGGGCATCCCATGCCGGCACGCCCGCCGCTCTTTTTATCCTGCTCTATACCACCGCATTGCTGAGGGAGCCACCATGGGATGGCCCCCATGGAATGGTCACCATGGAATGGTAGACGGCTTTAGCTCAGCATGGCATGCCCTGCATGGAATGTGATAAGACAGGGCTTGGGTTTCTGTCGTCCATGAAGGAATTTACCCAATAACTACTAACTAACAACTCATAGGTTATCGGAACAGGAAAACCTCTCCCGTCCCTGAGCCATTCCATGGGGGCCACCATGGAATGGCAACGGAACGACCTACGACAGCGGCAACGCGGTGGCCTAAAGCAGGCTGTCGTCAGTCGTGGAGGGGTCCAGCCTGGAAGGTTCAGGGGCTACCGAACAGCCCTGTCTGAAGCACCAAATCAGTCTAGGTGAATAGCAAAACTCAAAAAGAATAAATCTTTTGATAGGATATGGTCCACTATCGAATTGGGTAAAGGCTACAACCAGCCTTGCTTGCGGGACCAAACTTGGTCTGTTCAAGGCAACGTAAGTAAAAAACCATATACATTCTAAAACAAAATTGCTTCCTGATCTCTTCAGGTAATGGGCGAAGTACGCATACCCAGTACTTCTCGCAAGCCTATGATACGTGCAGCAAGTGCTTCCAAAATGGCCTCCAAGCCACTATTCACACGGCGTACGCACGAAATTCGGTCTAGCTTTATACGTTCAACGTCAGTAAATGATCTATTTTTACTGCTCATTCAGACCATAGCTTAAATCCATCCGAATGTTTTTACGAAATCTTCTGTACTGCTGGCTTCTGACGGCAACGGCCTGGGGACAATGGAAAGTACAGCCAGCTCAAACTGAAGCCCATTTCAGAGCGGTACATGCGGTGTCTGCCAAAGTATGCTGGATTGGAGGCACCAAAGGCCAAGTGCTACGTACGCAGGACGGCGGTACTAACTGGGAAATTCATTCGGTTGTCGGGGCGGAAGCACTCGATTTCCGGGACATCCACGCCTTTGATGCCGAAACTGCCGTGGCCATGAGTGCCGGCGATGCCGATAAGGGAGCCGCCCGCATCTATCGTACGGAAGACGCTGGACAGAGCTGGAAACTCGTGTATCAGACCCACCAGAAAGGAGCTTTCCTAGATGGGATCGAGTTCTGGGATAAGGAACACGGCATTGCCTTCGGCGATCCGATTGATCATAAATTCTTTGTGCTCACTACCAGCGATGGCGGGAAAACCTGGGCCGAAGTGCCGAGGGATCAGTTTCCCCCGATCGAAGAAGGAGAAGCAGCGTTTGCGGCCAGCGGTACTTCCCTGGTGGTTTCTGCAAAAAGCTGGGCCTGGATCGGTACCGGCGGCAGTACATTTGCCCGGGTGTTCCGGTCCAAAGATTTTGGAAAAAGCTGGGAAGTCGCTGAAACGCCCTTACCCGCGGGCAAAACGTCGGGCATCTTTGGCTTACACTTTTTTAATCGACTACGGGGTATTGCCGTGGGCGGAGATTATCTGCACGTCAGTGATTCAACGCAAAACGTCATTGTCACGCAGGACGGCGGCAAAACCTGGCAATTATTGCCTTCTACCAATCCGCCGGGACTGAAAGAAGCCGTAACCGTATATCGGCAGGAATACAAGGCCATGGCGGGAGAGGCTCCAGTAGCATCGGTCATTGAGCGGCTGATTACGGTAGGGCCTTCGGGCACGGGTTATTCTATCAACGGCGGCAAAACCTGGAACAAGCTGGATGATTCCCCCTTCCATGCCGTCAGTTTTGCGGGAAAAGACGGCTGGGCGGTCGGAGCCAAAGGGCTGATTGCCAAGTTTGAGGGTTTCCGTGCCACGCCGCAGAAGAAAGCTTTCAGGAAAAAATAACCGGAAGCAGGCTCGCCCCTGTGATCCTCGATGGAAGGCTGAGCCGATCCATCACCAGTAGTGAATACCAATTCCCATGAAAAACATTGCTGTATTTTGTGGAGCCAATGCAGGCTCCGATTTTGTGTACCGTCAAACGGCCATTGAGCTGGGCCAGTATTTGGCCGAACAACAGTTGCGACTGGTATACGGCGGTGGAAACGTCGGGTTAATGGGCATCCTTGCCGATGCCGTACTGGCTCAGGGTGGGGAAGTCGTAGGGGTTATTCCTGATTTCCTGAAAAAATGGGAAGTCGCTCACGCCAGCCTGAACGAACTGATCGTGACCGAAACCATGCACGAACGCAAAGCCCGGATGGCCGAACTAGCCGATGGTTTTATTACCATTCCTGGGGGCTTTGGCTCGATGGATGAGTTATTCGAAATTCTTACCTGGAAGCAATTACAGATTCACAGTAAGCCCATCGGCCTGCTGAACGTGAATGGCTTTTACGATCCTCTGTTACAAATGATGGACCGGATGGTGGAGGCGGGCTTTCTTAAAGTCGGGAACCGGGAACTACTGCTAGTATCAGATTCCATCGAAGAATTATTCGCCCTCATGCGAACGCACCAGCCCGTTGTCACGGAAAAGTGGGTAGACCGGAAAAAAATCTGAGGGTAGGGTATATACAGAACCGCCTTGTCGCTCGTTAATTTTGATCCGTTCATGGGTTACGTGTAGGACGATTTGATCCTCAGATCGACGGATGAAACCTGATCTCTTGCACGTACCTTATTACTATCCAGCCTAACGTCCCGTAATGAAACGACTTTTTATTCTGCTTTCCTGTATAAGTGTGTACGCTCATGCTCAGGAGCAAACCCCTGAGAATCTTGGTAATACGGTTAATTCTGAATCGGCGGAAATTCAGCCCGTCATTGCTCCGGATGGGCGTACGCTCTACTTCAGCCGGGTAAATCATCCCCAGAATGCTTCTCAAAAAAAAGGAAGTCAGGATGTATGGATGGCTGAGTACTTATCCGGAAATAGCTGGACGCCTTCCCGCCGGATGCCTAACCCGGTCAACGGCGAAGAGCATAATGTCATTTACAGCATTACACCCGATGGCAATACTATCCTTACCCACTGGGTACAAAAAGAAGGGGACGACCTGAGTATTCGGGGCTTCGCCACCATGCGGAAAGTAGCGACGGGCTGGGAACGACCCAAAAAGCTCGACATTCCCGGACTGGAAGGCATGAATAAAGGCTATTATCAGTATGGATTTCTGGCCAATGATGGCAAGACGCTGCTACTGGCTTTTTCAGAAAAGAAAAACAGCCGGGAATCCGATCTGTACGTCAGTATGCAGGACAAAGCCGGGAAATGGAGTCGCCCCACGAGTCTGGGACGCGAAGTCAATACGGACGCCGATGAAACGACACCCTTTCTGGCCGCGGACGGCGAAACCCTGTATTTCTCCAGTAATCGCGAAGGCGGTTTAGGTTCCAACGATATTTGGATGACGCGACGACTGGACCGCAGCTGGAAACGCTGGAGCAAGCCCGAAAACCTCGGAGCACCGATCAATACCCCTGATTTTGACGCATACTTCACCATTCCGGCTTCGGGTGAATGGGCCTATCTGGTGACCGCCAATGGTAGTAAAGGAAAAGCCGATATTGTTCGGGTGAAATTCCAGAACCAGACACCACCAGCCGAAGTTCCGCCTACCATTGCTCAGGTTCCGGCCAGTAATCCCAATGCGACGCAGGTGCCCGACCGGCAGCCCACCAAATCCAATGCGGTGGTTCTGTACACGGGTAAGTTACTGGATGCCAAAACAAAAAAAGTACCCGAAAACGCCCGGATCGTGTACGAAAGCCTACCCGATGGTACGGAACTCGGAACGGCCACGCCTGACCCGAATACGGGTGAATACAAGATTGTGTTACCCTACGGCAAGAAGTATGGCATTCGTCCTGAGGCGGATGGATACGTCGGAAAATCTCAGAATCTGGACTTAAGTAAGCTTGGCAGCGGGGGATATCTGGAATTGAAGGACCGCGATCTGCTGGTGACGAAGATTGAAGAAGGAGCAAAGGTGGCTTTGAACAACGTATTCTTCGAAACGGCCAAAGCCACGTTACAGACGGAATCGTTTCCCGAGCTGAACCGCGTCGTGGAATTGATGAATCACCGGAGAAGTATGATGGTCGAAATCGATGGACATACCGATAGTGATGGGACCGATGAAGCTAACCAGAAGCTCTCGCAGGACCGGGCCGAGTCGGTACGGGCGTATATGATTTCGAAAGGCATTCCCGAAAACCGGATTGTAGCCAAAGGTTTTGGCGAAAGTCGTCCCGTGGCTACGAATGATACCCCGGAAGGCAAGCAGCAAAATCGACGCGTAGAGTTCGTCATTCTGAAACAGTAATACGCCGGTAGCGTGATCATTTTAGACAAACCAGCCAACGAATGCAGCCCACTTTTATGCCCTCAAGGAAAACGTGGATTCTATTCATGATTGCACTGGGTGTTTTCTATAATAAAAATACGCTTGAAGTATTGATCACCGAGCACTTCACTCATCCCTGGGTTGAAGCAATGGGGCCTGAATGGATCGTATTTGCTCTAATGCTGCTGCCTTTGGCTTTTACTGGGAAATACATGGGTTACTATTGTTACGGTATCTTCTTGATTGTGTATGTACTAGCTCAACTCAGTAATTCCTTGTAGTACCGTTTCTAAAGTACTGGCAAGCCGAAAAAGAAGAAACCCGACTCGTAGGTCGGGTTTCTTCTTTTCATCGCTATCGATAGCATACAAGCGAGTTTCCCACTTATTTTGCCCATACGTATCTATAGCATCTGTTGCACATGAACCTGGAAACCCTAGCCATACAAGTCACCCGTTTTCATGACGCGAATGCGTCGGCGGTAACTACACCCATTTACCTGAGTACTACGTACGAACGCGATGCCGAAGGCAACCTGCCGCACGGTTTTCTGTACACGCGAGGCAATAACCCGAACCGCGATTTGCTGGAAAAAAGTCTGGCTGCCCTGGAAGGTGGAACCGTTGGACTCGCCTTTGGTTCGGGGATGGCCGCCATTTCCGCCTTATTTCAGGCTTTGAAGCCGGGCGATCACGTGATTACGACCCCGTTTGCTTACTACGCGGCCCAACGCTTACTCGTGGATGTATTTGAACCCTGGGGGCTTGAATTTTCGCTGGTCGATACCTCGAACTTGGAAGAGGTGGAAAAAGCCATCCGGCCGACGACCAAGCTATTCTGGCTGGAAACACCGAGTAATCCGTTACTGTATCTGACCGATTTGCAGGCTTTATCCCGCCTGGCTCATTCGGTAGGAGCCTTGTGTGCAGTGGACAATACCTGGGCTACGCCCGTACTACAAAATCCGATTGCTTTTGGGGCCGACGTGGTCATGCATTCCACAACTAAGTATTTCGGGGGCCACTCGGACGTATTGGGTGGAGCGTTGGTGCTGGCTCAGGACGGCGAACTGGCCGTACACCTGCGTCAGATTCAGAACCTGACCGGCGGCGTACCCTCACCGTTCGATTGCTGGCTCATTACGCGAGGAATTCAGACGATGCCCCTACGGGTGAAAGCTCAGTCGGCGAGTGCCCTGCCCATTGCCCAGTGGCTCGAAACTCATCCGGCCGTAGAGCGGGTGCATTACCCCGGACTCACCAGCCATCCGCAGCATGAAATTGCCAAAGCCCAGATGAAAAATGGCTTTGGAGGCATGCTCTCTTTCGAAGTACGAGGCGGTTTGCCGGGAGCTAAAAAGGTGGCTGGAGCGTTGAAAGTATTCACGCAGGCGACGAGCCTCGGCGGTGTGGAAAGTCTCATCGAACCACGTAAAATTTACGAAGGTCCCGATAGTCCAACGCCCGATGGATTACTACGCGTTTCGGTCGGTTTGGAACACCTCGATGACCTGATTGCGGACCTGGATCAGGCTCTGAAAAACGCTTAAGATGAGCTTTAAACGCCCTTTTCGTTAATAAATCTTAAATCAGCTTTAAAAGCTATGCGACGGCTGTTTCCCGACAATTTACGGGCAACAGCCGTCGTTTTTTGTGTGTTGTACTACTGAATATGAGCAGTAAAAAGACGCGGATTCAGTACCGCTACCAATAGTCTCTTAACCCTATAGTTGTATTTTAAATCCATGAAATCAATCATAAAAATGCTAGCTGCCGTAGTACTGGTGGGTACTATGGTCTCGTGTGCCCCTTCGATTACGGTTCGTTCGGATTATGATCGTACCGCGAACTTCAGTGGCTATCGTACCTACGCGATTGCCCCGATGCCCGGCGGTAATTCAGACCCTGTGATGGGGAGTCAGTTGATGCAAAAACGGATTACCCAGGCCCTCGACGCCGAGATGAGTGCCCGGGGCTACCGCCGCGTGGAGAAGAATGCCGATTTAACGGTTCGGTTTGACACCGACGCTCGTAACCTGCAGCAAATCCAGTCGAACAATCTAAGTCCGATGTGGGGCTGGTGGTGGTACGGTCCTAACAATAACGTCAGCTCCCGGAACTACGAAGAAAACCGGGTGATTATTAGTCTGCTGGATACCCGAACCAATGAGATGGTATGGCAGGGTTGGGCGAAAGGTGAGTTAAACGCCCGCCGCAAAGACCGTGACGAACTCATCCGGGCCACCGTTGCGAAAGTGATGCAGGAATATCCTTACCGGGCCGGCATGACGAACGCAGCCGTACAGGGCGAATAAGTTTTTCGGAAGAAGAGTAACAAAAAAGAGGTCGAATCATTCGACCTCTTTTTTTAGTTTCAATTCAAAGGAATCGTATTAGCATTCGCCCGTAGTGGTATCGCAGCTATCGCCCTCAGCAATGATTTGCGGTTGACTTTCCTGAATCACCTGCCGTAAAGCCTGCATAAATGTTTCTTTGGGTTGGGCTCCCGACAACGCGTACTTGTTGTTGAGAATGAAAAACGGTACGCCCGAAACACCCAATTGCTTGAAGTATTCCATTTCACTTTGTACCGAATCGCTGGCTACTTCAGATTTCAGAACTTCAAGAGCTTCTTTCTTGTCCCAACCCGCTGATTCCAGTACGTTGAGTAATACCGCTTCCTGCGTTAAATCAATGCGATCTACGAAGTACGCTTTCAGTAACGCTTCTTTCGTCGCAGCCTGTAGCCCTTTTTCGTAAGCAACCGTTAGGAGGCGGTGTAAATCGAAAGTATTGATCGATTTGGGAATCTCGTTGAAGTCAAAGTCAAGCCCTACCTCACTGGCCACCTGCTCTACGTGCTGAAACATGCTTTCACTACGACCGGGGCCGAATTTACTGGCCATGTGATCAGCGAAGGGTTTTCCTTGCCGGGGGACCGTAGGATCAAGCTGGAAAGGGTGGTAAACCACGTCCGCCTGTACTTCAGTGCTGAGCTCAGCCAGAGCCGATTCCAGGCGGCGTTTGCCGATATAACACCAGGGACATACCACGTCAGAAACGACGTCAATACGAATGGGAAGAGCCATCTTACTATATGATTAATGCTAAGAATCAAGTTTTACCGACCCCATAGATCAGGTCGTTTTTGCTCTAACCCGTACTGGAAATGAATGATTCCCTGGCGTAAAACGATCAGGCGGAAAATCCCCATTTCTGAATGCCAGGTAGGGTTTCCTAGAAAATAACTCAGGAGAAGAGTCACCCGACTAACGGAGCCAAAATTTTCTTGAGAAATGAACTAAAACCCTCGTTTTTCCATTGACCTCTACAAATCCCTGATCGTAAGAAAAGGAAGATTTTCAAGCATGAGCGGTGGCGGCCGTTCATGCTTTTTTTTATTCGATGATTCGCAGTTTGGCAAAGCTCAGGAGCAGAGTCTTTTCACCCTGTGTATCAAAGTGAATGACCGCTTTTGCCCCGTTTTGATCCGTTGAAATGAGTTTAACAACGCCAAAGCCAAACTTCTGGTGCTCCACGCGTTGACCAGAAGCCAGCTTGCGGGGATCGGAAGCTTTGAAATCACTGCTGGGTACGTGCGTAGACGCAGCTCCCGAGCGGGTAGGCGGGGTTTTAGAAGCCTGTGAACCTCCGTTTTGAGCGGCTCGATTAGCCACATTCCGTAAGAACGCTGCTGGCGTCGGACGATCCGTATTTCGCTGGGATTCCGACATCCGGCGGGCGGCCTGGCGACTGACGCGAACGTATTTCTCGTCAATTTCATCCATAAACCGACTGGGTTCGCAGGGTTTCAGACGACCGTACTGGTAGCGGGTTTCTGCGTAGCTGAGGTACAGGCGTTTTTCGGCCCGAGTAATAGCTACGTAAAACAGCCGTCGTTCCTCCTCCAAGTCTTCGCTCGACTGCAACATCATCTGACTGGGGAATAAATCTTCTTCCAGGCCTACGATGTATACTACTTTATACTCTAATCCTTTCGCCTGGTGAATGGTCATCAGGGTTACGCGGTCGTTATCGCCGTCTTCATCTTCCTGATCGGCATTGGTCAGCAGCGATACGGTTTGTAGGAAAGCTCCGAGCGATTTGTCTTCGTTTTCGGGATTATCCACAAACTGCTTGATGGAGTTCAGTAATTCCTGAACGTTTTCGTAGCGACTCAGGCCCTCTACCGTTTTGTCGTCGTAGAGTTCCTTCAGTACCCCCGAAGCTTTGGCAACGTGACTGGCTACTTCGTACGCATCTTTCGTCTCTACCAGTAGCTTAAACGACTTGATCAGATCCGAAAAGCCTTCGATGGCTACACCCGAACGACCCGCGTTATATTGCTGAATATTGGCGACGATGTCCCAAAGCGGTAAGCCCTGCTCGGCGGCCGTAACCGTAATCTTGGCAATGGTCTGATCGCCAATGCCGCGTTTGGGTAAGTTAATGATCCGTTTGAAGGCCTCTTCGTCGCTCTGGTTGAGCGTGAATCGGAGGTAAGCCAGCAAGTCTTTAATTTCCCGACGTTGGTAGAAGGAAAGTCCACCTACGATTCGGTACTTGATATTGAGTTTCCGTAACGATTCTTCAAAAGCCCGCGATTGCGAGTTGGTCCGGTACAGAATGGCAAAATCATTGTTACTCAAGCCATGATTCAGCTTTTCCTCGAACAATGAAGTCGAAACCAAACGGCCTTCCTCGACGTCTGATCCGGCCTTGATGACTTCAATCAGGTTACCGCCTTCATTCTCCGTAAATACTTCTTTGCGTAACTGACGCTTATTACGGGCAATGACGGAGTTGGCGGCTTCAACGATCACTTTTGTCGAACGGTAATTCTGCTCCAGACGAATCGTGGTCAGATCCGGGTAGTCTTTCTCGAAATTGAGGATATTCTGAATATTGGCACCCCGGAAGGCGTAGATCGACTGGGCATCGTCGCCCACAACGCAGATGTTTTCGTGAATGGCCGCCAGTTTTCGTGTAATGAGGTACTGCGAAACGTTCGTATCCTGAAACTCATCGACCATGACGTACTTGTAGCGGTGCTGGTACTTGTTGAGGATGGCCGGGAAATCGCGGAATAATACGTTGGTGTTGTACAACAAATCGTCGAAATCCATGGCATTGGCCTTGAAACAACGATCCACGTACAGTTTATACAAACGGCCAATCTCGGGTAGGCGAGCCGCCGCGTCATCGGCCTGAATGATGGGATCGGCTATGTACGCTTCAGCGGATACCAGGCGGTTTTTGGCCCCCGAAATCCGGTTGAATACGACGTTAGGTTTGTAAATCTTATCGTCGAGGCCGCGTTCTTTAATGATCGTTTTCAGCAGCGACTTGGAATCGTCCGTATCGTAGATCGAAAAGTCAGAGGTATAACCCATCGCTTTGGCTTCAAAGCGGAGAATTTTGGCGAAGACGCTGTGGAACGTACCCATCCAAATTCCCCGGGCATCGGTACCGACGACCTTTTCAATCCGGGCCCGCATTTCACCGGCGGCTTTGTTGGTAAACGTCAGCAATAGGATGGAAAAGGGATCAACGCCTTTTCGGATGAGGTGAGCCGTACGCTGGGTAAGTACGCGGGTTTTGCCCGAGCCCGCTCCAGCGATGATCATTAACGGCCCCTCGGTATGCAGAACGGCCTGAGCCTGGGGCTCGTTGAGGCCTTTGGTGATATCTTCGAACATGGCAATTGGATAAAAAGAGGGAACGAACTAAGTCCGTTCCCTGAAAGCATAGATCAAAGATACAAAAGATTTGGGGGCTACGGAAGCGGGACCGGAGATTAAAAGCCGTTGTAGGTGATGCCGAAAGCCAGGGGCCACGTGGGAGCTTTCAGCGTAGGTAAACCGGTAGAGGTATTGGCACTCGTACGAGCAAAAACCTGTTTAAGTGGAGAACCTAGCTGATAGTGGCAATAAAAGCCAATTTTTCGATACCCAAAAGAGGTAACTAATCCATATTGGAAAGGGCTGTTGAGGTCAGAATTCATTTGTTCATCCCGGTTGGCCTTCCGGTTGATAAAGCGATCTTTCATGGAAAAACGATAACCAACATACCCCCCTACACCCAACGAAAAGGTACGTTTACCCGAGGCGTTGTAGAACCGTACGGTTGGAACGATAGGTAAACTCAAGGAATAAATATTGGTGGTAATTCGATCAAACCGGGAGACAAGCTTATACTGCGACGAATACGGCTCAATCGCGTACAGTTCTGCTGATAAAGGAAAATTCTGGGTTGTTTCCTGAACGTAGGCCTGTAATTCTTCAGGCGTATTCGCGTACTTTTTTTCATTGATCGTCAGATCTTTCCACAAGTATCTTCTATAATCCACTTCGAGGCCCCAGCGTAGGCCCACCGACCAGCGTTTTTCGGTGTGAAAGGCCGAGTAAACGGAAAGACCCAGAGCTAGATTAGTTGAAGAAAAGGGTTTGGTAGAGAACATATCCACTAATTCAAACCCGCGACTACCGCCCTGCGAATTAATGAACGGACTGAAACCCAGCCGAACCGTAAATGCCGTTTTTAGAAAATGAAGATTCTCGTGAATTCGATCTTTCGACACCGGCTGATCCGCCTGTTGTTGCGTCACTTTTACCAGCGAATTCTTGCTTCGTAAGGTACTGTCATTGAGATAACTTTTTCCAGTCAAATCCATGTAGTGTTGACGAGGTTCGTTGACGGTAGTCTCACTCAGTCGGGCGTTTAAATCCCGGAGAATGGTATTCCAGTCGTAGTTTTCCAGCTTTTTCAGATCGGCTTTTTTTGACCCGTAGAAAAGTACTTTCGAAGAGGGGCCAATCCGTACTAAAATGGAATCTACCGGGGTGGCCAAGCTGGGCACTGAGCATAGCAATGCCAGTACCATTGTTAGAAATGGTGTTTTCATGAGCGAAGGGAGGGTTTGTTTAGGGAGTGTGTTTGAGGGAGTCCGTTTTTACTTTTCCGACGGAGGTAGGAGCCTGAAAGTCCTGCCAGCGGGGCCGCGTATCCGGGCGTTTGTCCGTACGGAACAGACGGGCCAGAATGGACTTCTTCCGGAGTGGTACGGTCTGCGTTTCCGGAATGGTCAGCGTAACGGTCGCTTCAAACGTTTCGGCTTCGGCTGGGTGAGCACGTGGTACGGATTCCGGAATCGGGGTGGGTTGAATCGCAACCGCAGGCATGGCCCGGAGGGACGAATCGGTTACCAGTACCGGCTCCACGGGAGCGGAGGCCAGCATCTGTACCTGTTTCTCCGAACGAACGACGTTAGGTGGAACTAAGGCCGAATCTTTTACCGAAGGTATGCGTACCGACGAAGAACTGGCCGGAACTTTACTCAGCAACGGTGTAGTCCTGGTGACTTCGGTTGTGGGCTGATGCAGGAGATACCCCACGAGAAGACCCAATACGGCCGCTGTACCCACACCCAGCGGTATCGACCAGCGACGGCGGCTCGGCCTGGAAGGTCGTTCAATCCGGTTCCAGACGTCTTCGCTATGAAAGGGTTCTTCCGGCAGGGCTTCCAGCCGTTGCCGGATGTGTTCATCGAATGTGTGCGGCATACCCCAGGGTTTGTAGTTTTTTCTGTAATAACTGACGGGCTTTGTTGAGCTGGGACTTGGAGGTACCTTCCGAAATCTGTAATTGCTCGGCTACTTCCGCGTGAGAGTAACCTTCCAGAGCCACTAGATTGAATACGGTGCGATACCCGATCGGTAATTCCGCAATCAGCGTATGAATGGTTTCGGCGGCTATTTCGTCGATAATGTTGTAGTTGAATGACTGTTCGGCGGCTTCCTGCTCGGGAACCATCGTAAAATTGGCCGATCGGCGTAATTCCATGAGACATTCGTTAACTAGAATCCGTTTCATCCAGAGCCAGGTGCTGGCTTCGTCTTTGTACTCCATCTTTTTGAGATGCATAAAGATTTTCTGAAACGTCGATACCAGCCGATCTTCGGCCTCCATTCGATCTTTCATATACCGCTGAGCTACCCGAAACAGTCGTCCGGCGTAGCGTTCGTAGAGCAAACGCTGAGCTTTGGCATCCTGGGCACGGCAACGATCAAGTAGAGCGGATAGGGTCATACAGGCTGATTTACAAAGAGCGAAATGCGGAATATACGCCAGGGGTTGCCTGGCTGATAAAAAATTCAGAAATTACCACCAAAATCATTGTATATGCAATCCATGACGCTCTATACCAGAACCTTATTTAGTCTGAGCTTTCTTTCCCTTGGTTCGCTGGGAGCCTTTGCTCAGTCACCTGAGTTGGGCTTGCGTACCACGCAACAGGCCACTGTTACTTCGGTCAAGAATCAGGGCGGAACAGGTACTTGCTGGTGCTTTTCGACTACGTCCCTGGTGGAATCGGAATGCATCCGGAAAAGCCTGGGTGAAATTGATTTGTCGGAGATGTACACCGTCCGCAATACCTATCTGGAGAAAGCCCGTAATTACATCCGGCGGCAGGGAAAAGCTCAATTCGGGGAGGGTGGACTGGGACACGACGCTATCCAGGCGATTGCTCGATACGGTGCCGTTCCTGAATCCGTGTATCCGGGACTGAAGTCGGGGGAAACCGGGCACAATCACGGAAAACTCGATAAAGAGTTAAAAGCATACGTGGAGGAAGTACTCAAGAAGAAACCGTTTCCAGCCGATTGGGAAGTAGGTTTCAATAAAATTCTTGACGAAAAATTCGGTCCCATACCCGAAACGTTTGAATATCAAGGGAAAACCTATACGCCCCGTCAGTTTGCCGATCAGGTGCTACAGTTCAAAGCCGAAGATTACGTAAGTCTGACGAGCTTCACGCATCATCCCTTTTACCAGTCCTTTGTGTTGGAAATTCCCGACAACTGGTCCAACCAGACCTACATGAATTTGCCCCTGGAGGAGTTAACGGAGGCGGTCGAGTCCAGTCTCAAGCAGGGCTACACGGTGATGTGGGATGCCGATATTAGTAACGCTGGTTTCAAGCAGGGTAAAGGGTATGCCATTGAAGCCGTAGATAAAGCGGATCAGATCGATGCCGCGGAAAAAAAGGTAGATCAAGCCCTGCGTCAGCAACTTTTTGATAACCAGATTACCGTTGATGATCACCTGATGCAAATTACGGGTACGGGCACGAGTACATCCGGGAAGAAGTTCTTTCTGGTGAAAAATTCCTGGGGAGAAGCCGGCCCTTACAAAGGATACATTTACGTATCGGAGCCGTATTTTGCTTTGAATACCATCAACGTGATCTTGCCCAAGGCGGCCTTACCCGAAAGCATAAAAGCGAAACTGAAGTTATAAATCATAGCAAAAGGCCAGCTGAAAAGCTGGCCTTTTTAATTAGACGAAGGTTCGTTGCCAGAAATCCGTTTGCTTCCCCAGTACATCGATGTACGTAATCGAAGCCGTTTCGTCACCTTGCGTTCGAATGAAGGGTTGCGGTGTATGACCCACCACCTGATGCCAGTCCGGCAGGTAATCGTCGATTGTTTCCGTTTCATCTGCCCAAACGGGCCCACCTTTCGCTCCGGGATTTCCGCCCCGTACCCATCCGCATTGGAATACAACTTCCCGTCCGGCAGGCGTTTCCTGTAAGGCATTGAGCCTATCCGCCAGATCGCTTCCCCGATTGCCGTGTTTTTGAGCCCAACTGCTGGATACGCCCGCGTGGGTAAACAAATAGTTTTCCAACTGATACGCTACCTGAAAACAATCGGCGTTTTCCCGGTAGATGCCCGTCCATAACGCCTGCATCTTAGGCCGGAAATTCGAGCAGGGAAATAACGGATAGTGGAGATACGCTACGTCGTGATTGCCCAGTAGTAAAATGTATTTTTCGGGTTCGGCTCGCTTCAAAGCAATGACTTTTTGCAAGACCTCCGTCGTCTGTTCATCCGAAAATTGCTTGGAGTCCACGTAATCCCCCACAAAAATGACCCGATCTGCTTGCTGAATCGGGGCCTCTTCCCAGTTGAGGCGACCGTGTAAATCCCCGATAGCTAGTACTTGCATACAGAAGTGGGTTGAAAGGCAATGGGAAGTAAGATGCCGTTCCGTAAGGACAGCTAGCTCAGGGTTAACGGTTGTTCGTTGCTGGTTGTTGGAGACGAATGAACCTGGACTGTTCTTTGGTAATACAGACTTTCCTTTTTACCATCTACCACAAACCACTACTTCTTCCGCCGCTGTTCCTTCTGGCGTTTCAGATTATTGGCGAGTAACTTTTTGGCTTCTTCCCGCTGACTGGTTTTTTTATCGGCGTACTGAATGACTTTTTCGTAGTATTGCTTGGCTTCGGGCAGATTGCCTTCGCTGTCGGCAATTTTTCCCAGATTAAGCAATGCCGACGTATTGTAGCCCGACTCCGTCGCTCCGTTCGCCTGGGCGTAATTGATCGTACGATGGTAATATTCTTTAGCCGCCGCTGGATTATGGTAGAAAAACTGATTGTAGTACGCCAAAATGTAGGAAGCATAGCGACCACTGGCGGCCTCGTAGCCAAACTGACGATTGTCGAGTCGCTCCAGAATTAACTTGGCCGCAGCGTCCGCTTCCTGCATGCGTCCGGTCACGAAACATTCGCGGGCGTACATGCGGTGAAAGTACGGATTCCAGGGGTACGTCACGTGGAGGTAGCGGGCCAGTTGATAGCCTTTTTCGTGTTGATTTTCGGAAGCGTAAATCTGGAGTAAGAAATACTGAGCTTCCGTACGGGTATAAAAGGCATTCCGCGAAACCCATTCCAGCTGACCGATGCCTTTGCTTTTATTGCCTTCGTGAAAAAACCAGAAAATGGGCTTCAACGCCGAATAGTTTTCGGGTACCCATTGCCGGTAATAATTGTAGAGACCATCCCCGAAAGCCATTTCCGGCGACAGATCTTCGTGACCTTTGCACTTGTCAAAATACTTCAGAGCATTTTTTCCGGCATTACTGGCCTTGAGCCATTTCTTCCGCTCGGCGTACATTCGTGACTTGAAGGCGTAGGAAGCCGCCAGGAAAAAACTGGCTTCAATTTCCTGATTACCGCCCTGATCGTACAGCTTCTCCGCTTTTTCAATGGCCTGATCCATGAACAATTCGCACTTGGCGTCGTACATGTCATTGTCGGTATTCGGTACAATTTTCCACCACTCCGCTAGGCCAAACAGGAAGTAGGGGAGCGGGTGCTCCGGATATTTGGCTCGCAAATACCCAAACTCCCGGATGGCTTCCGTAAAATTGTAATTATACATGGCGTTGATCGCCTCGGTAGCTTCAATCTGTACTTCCGCACGTTTGAGCAGCATGCCGCCGGAACGGGCCTGCTCATTTTTCTCCGCCGTTTCAAACCAGGACTGGGCCGAACTTACGGAACTAAGGAAGAGGAGAAAGAATAGGAACTTGATTTTCATGGCTTAACAGAGAGCTTCCCGGATACAGTGCGTGGGCTGGAAGCTTGCTAGAATTAACGGCAATTAGTAGAAAGTCGTTTAGAACTCGCAGGAAATTTTTCTGGATGTAACGCGAACAAAGATACGAAAGCTAATTTTGGGATGCTATTCCCGAAGGAGACGATAAATTTGATTTTTCTTAGATCAATCTTCGGAAGGGTAGCCGTGAAAAGGTGGTCAAACCGGACCGGACCTCATTTCCCATCTACTTAATCAACAACACCGTGATACAGGTTCGTGATAAGAATTTTGAAGTATTTATAGATCAGGTTACGCTGGAGGATCGAATTGCTACGCTGGCGGAACAAATCAGTATCGATTACGTGGATCGGCGGCCCCTGCTGATTGCCGTACTGAACGGCTCCTTTATGTTCGTCTCCGAACTCATGAAGAACATTACGATTGAGTGTGAAATCACGTTCATTCGCGTCGGTTCCTACGAAGGGATGGGTACGACGGGGAAGGTAAAGCGAATACTGGGTCTCAGCGAACCCATTCGGGACCGCGACGTGATTATCGTGGAGGACATTGTGGATACTGGACATACCATGGCCGAATTGCTCGGTCAGATTACGGCCGAAAAGCCCCGTTCCATCGAAATCGCGACGATGCTTCACAAGCCCGAAGCCACGCGAATTCCGGTTACGCTGAAATACGTAGGCTTTGCAATTGAGAATAAATTTGTGTTAGGGTACGGACTGGATTTCGATGGTCTGGCTCGCAACCTGCCCTGCATTTATCAACTGGCTGAGTAGGCTGGTTTACAGCACCTTTGTTTTTCCGCCCTGATACGGGGCTAGCATACTGGAGGTGGCAGGCAATTCCGTAACGAGGTAATCAATTTCGCGGAGGTCTGCCACTTTCATGGACATGACGCTATTCATCTTCTCCGATATTGCAAGAATTGCAATTTTATCCGAAGCCCGGATCATGGCTTTCTTTGCCTGTACCGTTTCCCAGTTCGAATCGGTTAGTCCTTCCTTCGCGTCCAGGGCATTCGTTCCCATAATGCACAGGTCTACGCGTACTTCCGACAGTCGCTGATAAACATCGCCACCCACGGCCATCTGGCTATACCGCGAGATCGGTCCGCCAATCATAATAATCTCCAGATTGGGTTTGTCGAGTAGTTCTACAGCCGTTAACGGATTGACTGTCAGGAACGTGGCTTTGAGTTCATCCGGGATAAGTTTGATGAATTCCCGAATGGTTGTACCGCCACCCATCAGTACCAGCATGCCGTCTTTCAGCAGAGTTACTGCTTTTTCTGCAATAATTCGCTTACTCTCATGGGCGTAGCTTTCCACGGGTTGCGACGAATAGTGGTAGGCCTTCGACATGGCTCCACCCCGAATCTTGATCAGTTTACCCTCTTCGGCCAGGTCATTGATGTCTCGACGTATGGTATCCTCCGACACATTAAGCGTACTGGCTAATTCCGTAAGGGTAATACGCGTATGAAGGTTTACCTGGTTGATTATTAAATCCTTACGGCTTTCTTTTAAGAGGACTACTGACATTAGACAAAGGGCTTGCTGTTGAATAAACAAAGGTATAAAAAAAGGGGCCGCCTCACTACTGCTCTACTATTCTGCCCTGGATCTATCTTTATTTTTTACAAGGTAAATTCAAAATAAAAAACTGATTAACGCATATTTTGCAATCTATAATTTTGATATATAGTTTTTAGTGGCGGTATACGTTGCTGTATGGAGCAAATTTTAAAATAATATTTGCAATTATCACTATAAGACTTCTATATTTCGCAAAAATTGCAAACAGTAGTGCGCTTTTTGCGAAAATACCCCTGAACAAAATCCCATTAAACGCTTTCACACTTTTACTACCATTATGAAAATCTCCTTCTTACGCTTTCAGGCAAGGTTTGGCAGACTGTTTGCCTTGCTGTGGCTCATGAGTCTGTCAGCGATGGCCCAGAACATTACTGGCAAAGTGACCAATGTCACGGATGGTTCACCGCTACCAGGGGTTACCGTCGTTGAAAAGGGGTCGACGAAAGGGACCGTAACGGACGCTCAGGGGCAGTACACCCTCAATGCTGCTGCGGAAGCAACCCTGATTTTCTCGTACCTGGGCTATGTTTCTCAGGAAATTCCGGTAGGCGGACGCACGACGGTGGACGTGGTAATGAAAGAAGATACCAAAAGCCTGAATGAAGTAGTCGTGACGGCCCTGGGTATTCAGCGGGATAAAAAAGCTCTGGCGTATTCGGTAACGGAAGTAAAAGGCTCTGAGTTTACGCAGGCTCGTGAAAATAACGTAGCCAATGCCCTTTCTGGTAAGATCGCTGGGGTGAATGCTACGGGTCTTTCAACAGGACCCGGCGGATCAAGCCGGATCATTATTCGCGGGAATGGTTCATTAACGGGAGCCAACCAACCCCTGTATGTAATTAATGGGATGCCGATTGATAATACGACTCCGGGTGGAAGTGCGACCGCCAATGGTGGACAGGGTAACGTGGACCGCGGCGATGGGATTGGCGGAATTAACCCCGACGATATAGAAAGCATGAGTGTATTGAAGGGGGGTACTGCAGCTGCTTTATACGGCTCACGGGCTGCCAACGGGGTGATCTTGATTACCACCAAAAAAGGGCGTGCTCAAAAAGGCATTGGTGTGGATTTCAATTCTACCTTCACCGCAGAAAGCATCGCCGTTGTGCCGGATTGGCAGTATGAATACGGACAAGGAGACGGAGCCGTAAAACCAACGACGCAGGCTCAGGGCATTGCCTGGGGTCGTCGTTCCTGGGGTGCTAAAATTGATGGTTCCGATTTTGTTGGAGCCGATGGTTTAACGCATCCTTACGTTGCTCAGCGGAATAACCTGAAAAACTTCTATCAGACGGGTAAAACGTTTACGAATACGTTAGCCGTCAACGGAGGAAATGAGAATGTGAACTATCGATTCTCCGTATCTGACCTGGATGCTAAAGGAATATTACCGACGCAGACGTATAACCGTAAAACGGGTAACCTGAGCTTGAATGGCAAGTTTGGACCTAGAATTGCGGTAGAGGCTTTAGCTCAATACACGATCGAAGCGAATAATAACAAAACGGGAGCCGGGGATGCGTTGGGAAATCCCAACTGGACTCCTTATATGATTGGTAATACCTCAGACATTCGCTGGCTGGCTCCAGGATATGATGCAAACAATAATGAAATTGCCTGGAATGATGCTTCCATTGCTTCCAATAGCTATTTCGTTATCAATAAATACAAGCAGAACGATACGAAGAACCGTTTTATCGGTCAGTTTGGTCTGACTTATAACATCCTGGATAACCTGTATGTGAAGGGAACCGTTAGCCGCGACTTCTTCAATTATCAGTATAAATACATCCTGCCGACTGGAACGTTATACGTTCCTAACGGTGAGTATAATGAACTGAAGACAGACGTGAGCGAAACCAACGCCATGGTAACGGCAAACTATAACACCAAGATTGCGTCTACCATTGGTCTGTCGGCACTCGTTGGAGCAAACCGTCGTGATTATAACTACAATCAAATCAATATTGCGGGTAGTAACTATGTTCTTCCTTACTTCTATAGCTCTACGAATTTAAGAACGATCACTACGACTCCGCTGAATCAGAGAATACGTACGAACTCGGTATTTGGCTCATTAGATTTAGATTACAAAGGCATTGCGTTCTTAACCATGACGGGTCGTCAGGATTGGTTCTCTACCTTAAGTCCTAAAAACAACTCCATTTTTTACCCCTCCATTGGAGGTAGCTTCGTTCTGTCGCAGGCCATAGCATTACCCCGAGCCATTGACTTTGCCAAAGTTCGGGCTTCCTGGGCTCAGGTAGGAGGGGCTACGCCCGATCCGTATGCCATTAATCTGACGTATTCAATGGTACCTAGTTCGGGACAACCCTTACAGAACGTAACCAGTACGGCTATTACCAACGCGGGACTGAAACCTTTGACTTCTACCACGTATGAAGTGGGGGTTGACTTACAATTCCTGAACCGCCGGGTAGGGTTAGATCTGACGTATTATAACCGTTCTACAACCGACGACATCGTTCAGACGAGTATTAGCGAAACTTCTGGCTACAACTCCGTGTACATGAACGTAGGCAAGATGAGTAATAAAGGGATTGAAGCCTTAGTAACGTATAGCCCGATTCGTCGGAAGAATTTCGGTTGGGACATCAGCTATAACGTAGCCTATAACGACAGTAAAGTAATCAAGCTGGCGGATGGTATTACGTCTTTACAGATGGCTACCTCGGTAGGAAACTGGGCCTATATCAACTCGATTGAAGGCCGTTCGTACGGAACAATCGTGGGTACGACTCGTCAGCGGGATGCGAATGGTAACATCATCTACGATCCAACGACGGGTTATGCTTTAAAATCAAATCTGCATGAATTAGGCAAAGGCGTACCTCCATTAACCATGGGATTAACCAACGAATTTCATTACAAAAACTTCTCGTTCAGCTTCCTGGTGGATGGTAAGTTTGGTAACAAAATCTTCTCGGTGTTAGAGGTATACGCCAACCGAATGGGTAAACTGAAAAGAACCCTTGACGGTCGGGAGAATGGCTTGACAGTAACGGGCGTGACGGCAAGTGGAGATGGCTTTACGAAGACGATCGCGAAGGAAAACCTGCGTACGTATTATGACAACGACAAAAACTACACGGAACTCTTCCTGCATGATGCCAGCTTTGTGAAGCTTCGTCAGGCCATGGTGAGTTACAACATTCCGGTAAAAAACTTCAAACTCCTCAAACTTCAGTCAGCGAGCCTCTCCTTTGTTTCACGGAATATTCTGACGCTGTATAAAAACACGGACAATTTTGACCCTGAGCAAAGCTTTACGAACAGTTCGAACCAAGGTTTTGAATCGCTTGGCTTGCCTAGAACCAGAAGTTATGGTTTGAATCTTCTCTTGAAATTCTAATTGCCGACTACGATGAAAAAAAGATTCTATAAAATATACGCCTGTCTCTTAGCTCTGACGGTTTTACAAAGCTGCGATAAAGGTTTTGAAGAGTTAAATACGAACCCGGACGCTTCCAGTACGATCAATGGAGATTATGTATTTACGAAAGCTCAGTACGATGCCGTAGGAAACATGATCACGGGTTTACAGGGCACCATGCAATACACGACCAGCTATAATGACGTGGCAGGTTGGGGCTCTAAATACATTTTCAATCAGGGCACGGCTCCTTATGCGGTGTTTAGTAGTGCCTATACGAAAGAGCTCAATGAAATGGGCGAAATCATACGAGCCTTCGAAAAAGATCCCGCTCTGGTTAATAAACTGGCGATTGCTAAAATCTGGCAGGTGTACTGTTTCTCAAAGGTTACCGACTTATACGGTGATATTCCCTATAAAGAGGCTGCTTTGGGATACGTATCGAGTAATTACAAACCCGTTTACGATTCACAACAAAGCATCTACACCGATCTGCTGGCTCAGTTGGAAACAGCCGTAGGCATGTTTGATGCGACGAAGACGACGTTTGGTGCCGCCGATATGATGTATGGTGGAGACCTGACGAAGTGGAAAAAGTTTGCGTACTCGCTGATGTTACGCATGGGCATGCGAATGACGAAAGCCAATAGTACGCTGGCTGAAACCTGGGTGAAGAAGGCGATTGCGGGTGGCCTTATTCGTGATGATGCGGATCTGGCTAAAATCTCGTATCTGGCTTCTGGGCAGATCATTAATCAAAATCCACTGGCTTACTGGATGTTAAACAGTGATTACATCCTGGCTAATGGGAACAGTAACCCTGAAGGAGGCAAGTACGATAAGGTTTTTATTGATTACCTGAAAGCCACGAATGATCCCCGTCTACCCGTTATTTCGGTGGTCTACGTGAATGGAAAGGCCAGCAATGACCCAGCTATTCAGAAAGGTATGGCTCATAACATTGCTAACACAAAACCCAGCGATTTCGTGACCTACTCAGAGCCTAACCAGAATACGCTTCTGAAGTTAAGTGCTCCCATGTTGGTGTTAACCAATGCAGAAGTAAATTTCTATCTGGCAGAGGCGGCACTTCGGGGTTGGTATAGCACTGAAACGGCAGCCAACCTGTATGCGTCAGGCACCCGGGCCGCGTTACGTCAGTGGTCGTTGTACGGTAGCGATGGCGTTATTTCTGATTCAAATATTGAGGCTTATGTAACGGCACAAGCTCTGAAAACGGGCACTATGGCGGCTCAGATGGAACAAATTCATACGCAGTTCTGGGTATCCGTATTTCCTAACTCTCAGGAAGTATTCCTCAACTGGAGACGTACGGGTTACCCCGCTCTGGTGCCGAATAACTACGCAGGTAATAACACCGGAGGTCAAATCTTCAGACGAATGTTATACCCGGCAACGGAAGAAAACCTGAACGCTGATAACTATTATAAAGCCGTGGCAGCTCAGGGAGCCAACGAGTTTATGACTCGAATCTGGTTAGATAAGCAGTAATAATGTTGAAGGAGTGAATGATAGAATGAGTGCGTTATATTCCCTTCTTTAACCACTCATTTGAATAGTTCAGGAATGAAATACCTAGTAATCATAGTACTTTTCTTCATCGGTTTTGGAAAGGGGTTCGCTCAAAGCGGACTCATTCCTCAGCCAGTAGCCTATCACCGGAACTCGGGCGAATTTACGCTTACGGCCTTAGCGAAACTTTCGTCCGATTCCGGTGTGCCGGCTGACTTACTGAAACTTACCCAGGAGCAAATCCGCTCGTTGACCGGATTTACCTTGCCAGTAACCTCTGCAAAGGCCTCTATTTCTCTGAAAATTGATTCGCTGAAAGTATCTCAGCCGGAAGGCTATCACTTGCGAATTCAATCGAAAAACATTGAGTTAACCGGGCACGACCTTGCCGGACTTTTTTACGGCGTACAGTCGCTCGTTCAGATGATTAGTCAATCCGCTGACCTGCGTTTGCCCGCCTGTAGTATTGTGGACTATCCCCGGTTTTCGTACCGGGGTATGCACCTGGATGTCAGTCGCCACTGGTTCCAGGTGCCTTTTATTAAGAAATACATCGACCTGCTCGCCCAGTATAAATTCAATACCTTTCACTGGCACCTGACCGACGATCAGGGCTGGCGAATTGAGATTAAACGCTATCCAGAACTGCAAAATGTAGCTGCCTACCGGAAGGAGACACTCATGGGCCACAAACGCGAACTGCCCCATCGGTTCGACGGCAAGAAATACGGTGGATACTACACCCAGCAGGAAGTACGGGAGGTGGTGCGGTACGCGGCTCAGCGGCACATTACGGTGATTCCGGAAATTGAAATGCCGGGCCACGCTCTGGCGGCTCTTTCCGCGTTCCCGGCTTTAGGCTGTACGGGCGGACCCTATCAAGCGGCTACGTTCTGGGGGATTTTTGACGACGTGTACTGTGCCGGAAATGACAGCACGTTTACGTTCCTGCAAAATGTACTGGATGAGGTCGTCGAGTTGTTTCCTTCAAAATACATTCACATTGGGGGCGACGAATGTCCGAAAACCCGTTGGAAAAGCTGTCCGAAATGTCAGGCCCGGATCCGGCACGAAGGGTTGAAAGACGAACACGAATTACAGAGTTACTTCATTCAGCGAATAGAGAAGTACTTACTAACGAAAAATCGGGAGATCATCGGCTGGGACGAAATTCTGGAAGGGGGCCTTTCACCCGGAGCTACCGTCATGAGCTGGCGGGGCACCGAAGGTGGCATCGAAGCCATGCGGCAGAAACACAAGGCCATCATGACGCCCGAGCCCTTTGTGTACTTCGACTTTTATCAATCCCTGTACGCCAGCGAACCCACGGCGGCGGCCTGGTACACGCCCCTAAGCAAAGTTTACAGCTACGAACCCGTACCCGATTCGCTCACGGCGGAAGAGGCTTCGTATTTGCTGGGCATTCAGGGCAATGTCTGGAGCGAATACCTGGCGACGGAAGCTCACGCCGAGTACATGATTTTTCCCCGGGCGTTGGCCGTCGCTGAAACGGCCTGGTCACCAAAGAAGGGCCGGACGTACCCCGATTTCCTGCGACGCCTGCGGCTCAACGAGCCGATGCTGAAACGCTTGAAAGTGTCGTATGCCGACGTGTTTGACGAACTGACTGATTCGGTAAGCGTAGCGGTGGATGGGAAACTAGCCGTGCGTCTGACAACGACCTTACCGCAGGCAACGATTCGATATACCCTCGACGGAAGCACGCCCAAAACGAGCAGTACTGCTTATCGTGGCCCGGTTTCCCTTGGGAAAAGTACAGTGCTGAAAGCCGCCGTGTTTGCCGGTAATAACCAACAGGGCCGAGTATTTGAAAAGACTTTCACCGTTTCGAAAGCGACGGGTAAGCCTATAACGATTCAGGGGTCACCCGCCGGGAATTTCAAGCCGGTCACTCCCCGGATTGCCGTCAACGGCGTACAGGGAACGGCCCGCTACAACACGGGTGAATGGATTGGTATGTTGGGTGAAAATGCTGAATGGACGCTGGATTTACAGCAAACGCAAACGATTTCAAAAGTCCAGACCAACGTATTACGCTACCACTGGCAACGCTTCTGGGAGCCGACCTTACTACAAGTATGGGTGTCGGAAGACGGAAAAACGTACCAGCAAGTCTACCAGCAAACCGAGTTTCCGGTCAATGGCCTCAATCCCGTGAACGGTCAGTTTACCCCGAAAAAGGCCCGATTCATAAAACTAAAAGCCCTCAACAAAGGCATTGTCCCTCCGGGCGAATACGGAGCGGGCAACAAAGCCTGGTTGCTGCTGGATGAATTGATTGTGGACTGAGAGAGGTTCAATATAATTAGCCCCGTATTCCATACGGGTATCTTATACCAATACACGGAGTCTACTGAAAACAGACCACCGCAAACTGAAATACTAAATACATGCGTCGATTATCCTGCCTCCTCTGCCTACTTTTTTGTACCCTGGCTTCCTGGGCTCAGGAAACTGAGAATTTTGGAGCCAACCACAACAAACCCGAACGCGAAGAGTGGCTGAAAGATGTAGGCTTTGGCATGTTTATTCACTGGAACGTGGATACGCAGCTGGGCGTCGTCATCAGCCATTCGCTCGTAGGAGCTTCGCCGGATTACGTGGATCGGTACATCAAAGAGCTTCCTCAAACCTTCGATCCCAAACAATGGGATGCCGAAAAAATCGTGATGCTAGCTAAAAACTCGGGCATGAAGTACATCATGTTCACGACCAAACACCACGCGGGTTTTTGCATGTGGGATACCAAAACGACGGATTTTAACGTGATGAACACGCCTTACAAAAAGGACATCGTGCGTCAATTCGTGGAAGCCTGTCGGAAATGGAAAATCGCCGTTGGCTTTTATTACTCTCCCGAAGATTTTTCGTTCGCCTACCGCAACGGCATGAAGGACATCACCCGCGACGACCATTGGGAAAAGGCGAAACCCTTTCAGGCTCAATACAAAAAATTTGTCGTTGAGCAGACCAAAGAACTCATGACCAAGTACGGTCCGGTTGATCTGTTTTTCATTGACAGCGACGTACTGAAGGAAGAAGTAAAAGAAACCATCTGGAAGTACCAGCCCAATTGCCTGGTTACCCGTGGAGCCCTGCCGACGCCGGAACAATACCTGCCCGGCGAAACGCTGGGTACGGCCTGGGAAAGTTGCATGACGATGGGTACGGCCTGGAACTACAAGCCCACCAATGAACACTACAAATCGGGTACGGAACTGCTGAATATTCTCATCGAATCGCGGGCGAAGGGTGGCTCGTACCTGCTTAATGTGGGGCCTACGCAGTGGGGGAACTTGAACGAAGGACAGGAAGGCCGATTGATGGAAATCGGAGCCTGGCATTTTATCAACCAGGAAGCCGTGCACAACGTACGCCCCTGGATTGTTCGGAACGAAAATGACATTTGGTTCACCAAAAAGAAAGACGAAAACACGGTATACGCGTACCTGACCGGTATGCCGGAATGGCCTCGGGCCGAGCGTCGGGAGTTTTTGATTCGTTCGGTGAAAGCAACGGCAACGACGGAAGTAACCGTTCTCGGACAAACTGGTAACGTCGTAGAATACAAACCCACCGTGGATGGTCGTACGCGTTTCGAGCAGACCCCCGAAGGATTGAAAATTTCGGTGGTACGGGCTCAGCGAATCTATAACAATCACCAGTGGCCTAACCCCATTGTGGTAAAACTCAAGAACGTGGAACCTGCTCTGACACCGATGCAGTTCAGAACCGTGAGTGCGGAAAAAATCAGTAACGGGAATCTGAAATTAACGGCCGATGTCGTGAAAATGGGTTCGGGAAAAGAGTACCGGATCGGATTCGAGTATCGTCCCGTACAAAGCTCGCTCAACGAAGAATTCAACGAAAAGTGGAAAGCTACCGATGCTTATCCCGTGACCGCTACGGGCAAGGTAACGCTGGAAATGCTGAAACAGAATATCCAGTCCTACGACGAAATTGAGTACCGGGCCGTACTGTATCAGGACAATATGCGAATCGAAGGCAACACCCAAAAGATCAGCAAACTAACGCTGGAGTAAAGGGTATGCCAAACCAACATTTATCCAACTCAAGACCCTAAACTCAAAACCGTTAACTGTAACAAATGCTGATTGTTGCCGCCTGTATTGTCATTCTGGTACTGTTGATTGTCTGGGTTAAAGTCAATCCGTTTCTGGCCTTTCTGGTCGTTTCCCTGTTGGCCGGTGGACTCTTAGGAATGCCGCTTGGAAAAATGACCCAGTCGGTACAGAAAGGGGTAGGGGATACGCTGGGTTCACTCATCATCATCATTGCCTTAGGTGCCATGTTGGGCAAGCTCGTCGCTGAAAGCGGAGCCGCCCAGAAAATCGCTTCCGTGATGATGCAGTTGTTTGGGGCCAGATACATTCAGTGGGGATTGGTCTGTACGGGGTTCATCATCGGCATTCCGCTGTTTTACGGCGTAGGGTTCGTCTTGATGGTACCGCTGATTTTCTCCGTCGTGTACCAATACCGATTACCGGCAGTAGCTATTGGCTTACCCATGCTGGCTTCGCTTTCGGTCGCTCACGGCTTTCTGCCGCCGCACCCGTCACCCGCGGCTCTGGTGGCTCAGTTTCACGGGGACATGGGCCTGACGCTGGTGTACGGGTTGATTATCGCTGTACCTACGATTATTCTGGCGGGGCCGGTGTATGCTCTGACGCTTAAACGAATTAATTCCCAGCCTTTGGTGACCTTTCAGACGGCTCCTATCCCCGAATCCGAGTTGCCCAGCGGCCTGAGTAGTTTCCTTACCTCGCTGTTGCCCGTATTGTTGTTGACGTTGACAACAGTATCGCATTTTTTTCCGGGCAATGCTTTCGAGGAGGTACTGACCTTTGTGGGTGATCCGGCCATTGTCATGCTCATTTCTGTTGCGGTGGCTACGGTAACACTAGGATTGAGTCGCGGCAAGCCTATGAAAGCAGTAATGAGTACCTACGAAACGGCAGTGAAAGACATCGCCATGATTGTACTCATCATCGGTGGAGCCGGAGCATTGAAACAGATTCTGACGGATAGTGGCGTGAGTAACGAAATTGCCGGACAATTGCAGCGGCTACAGATGCCTCCCTTATTTTTGGGCTGGCTCATTGCGGCTATCATTCGGGTCTGTATTGGTTCGGCGACGGTGGCAGGATTAACGGCCGCCGGAATCATCGCTCCACTGATGGCTCAGCAAACGACCAACCCGAATTTGATGGTACTCTCCATTGGAGCGGGCAGTCTCATGTTTTCGCACGTAAACGATCCGGGATTCTGGATGTTTAAGGAATATTTCAATCTATCCGTGAAAGACACGATTCGCTCCTGGTCAATGATGGAAACACTCGTAGCCTTCGTCGGACTAATGGGGGTACTGATTTTGAATCAAATTATTTGAGTTTTCAGTTGGCGATTTACTGCTTTCAGTTGGAAATACAGACTACTGAAAACGAGGCTCTTTCGGGTTATAACTCTGGAACAGCCCGCAAACTGAAAACATAGAACAGAAAACTGACAACTAAACGATATACCAACCAATAACCACCAACAAAATTCCATGAACACAGCCGCAACAACCATCGAACAACTTAGCCCCGAAGCTGCTTTTGCTAAACTGGGCCTTACCTTACCTCCGGCTCCGCTGCCGTTGGGCGTATACAAACCGTATCTGATTGATGGCAAGTATCTGTACGTGTCCGGTCACGGTCCGGTACAGGACGATAAGAGCCTCATCATCGGTCGCATTGGCCGGGAAATCGATACCGAAAACGGAAAACTCGCCGCCCGTCAGGTCGGTTTGACGATCCTCTCCACCATCAAAACCCACCTGGGCAGTCTGGATCGCGTGAAGCGAGTGATCAAAGTGTTGGGTATGGTGAACTGCGTTTCTGAATTCGAACGCCATCCCTACATCATCAACGGCTGTAGTGAATTATTCGCTCAGGTTTGGGGCGAAGAAAATGGCATCGGCGTCCGCTCCGCCGTAGGTTTCGGCTCTCTGCCCGACAACATTCCGGTAGAAATCGAGGCTTTGTTTGAACTGGTTTAGTTTTCCGTTGTCTGTTTGTTGTTTTCAGTAGTTAGTGAAGCGTATGCTTGAATAGGCCTGAGAACTGCTTCAGAACTTCACTGAAAACTGGAAATATTAATCATAGATGCTCAATCGGTTGTCGTTTTTAGGGATTTATGAAGCGTGTGCATTGAGAGAATTGAAAACCACTTCAGAACTCTACTGAAAACTGAAAACCGAAAACTGACCACTGGAAATGTTAATCATAGACGCTCACCTTGATCTGAGCATGAATGCGATGGAGTGGAACCGTGATTTGCGGTTGCCCGTCGCGGAAATCAATGCCAGAGAACAGGGCCTGACCGATAAACCGGATCGGGGCAAGGCGACCGTATCCTTGCCCGAACTACGCAAAGGAAATGTGGCCGTGGTCGTGGCGACACAGATTGCCCGGTACGTGGCTCCGCATAACCGCTTGCCGGGCTGGCATTCGCCGCAGCAGGCCTGGGCTCAAACGCAGGGACAAGTTTCCTGGTACAAAGCCATGGAGGATGAAGGCGAAATGACGGCCATCACCGATCTGGCAAGCCTGGAAAAACACCTGGCCCTCTGGAACGACGGTACACCCAACGATTCCAAACCCGTGGGTTACATTCTAAATCTGGAAGGAGCTGATTCGCTCGTAACGCTCGATCACGTGGAGCGAGCGTATAACTACGGGCTACGGGCCATCGGACCCGCTCACTACGGACCGGGCCGGTATGCTCAGGGAACGGATGCGACGGGTTTCATGGGAAAAGTCGGACAGGATTTGCTGAAGGAAATGGAACGCCTGAACATCATTCTCGACGCGACGCATTTATGCGACGATAGTTTCTGGGAAGCCATGGATCATTACAACGGTCCGGTCTGGGCGAGTCATAACCTGTGCCGGGCCCTGGTGAATCACAACCGGCAATTCAGCGATGAACAAATTCGTGAGTTGATTAACCGCGATGCCGTAATTGGCGGAGCCTTGGACGCCTGGATGATGGTACCCAACTGGGTACGCGGGCAGTCGACCCCCGAAGGCATGAATTGTAATTTGGAAGTACTGGTCGATCACCTCGATCACATCTGTCAGTTGGCCGGAAACGCCGACCATATCGGCATCGGTACGGATCTCGACGGAGCTTTCGGTCGCGAACAGTCCCCGTATGATCTTGAAACGATTGCTGATTTACAAACCGTTCCGAATCTGCTTCGTAAGCGGGGTTACACGGAAACGGATGTTGAGAAAATCATGCACGGAAACTGGCTGCGTTTTCTAAGACGAGCCTGGAAATAAAAAGCATAAACAATGATTAATGAAGTATAAAAAGCTCTAGTCTCTTGGATTGGAGCTTTTTTGTTTGATCCATTTTAAGTGAAATAATACGCTACTAACCAATTCTTAATTCAGAAATAGAGACCTATAGCTAATGGCTTTTAAGGGAAGAAATAAACAGCGTTTTTACAATTTTTAACAGGGTAAGCTTTAGAATAAAAGTAGCAAATTCAAAAGTTATGAATAGGTTGCAGCTCCATCCATCAATCTGTTTATGAAAAGAGTTTTTCTTACCTGTGCTGCATTGTTCGTGAATCTTTCCACCGCTTTTTCTCAGGATGTACCTACGCGTGAAATTGGATTAAGAACGAATGGATTCAATGATTTAGGTTTTGTCTATAAAAAGCAAAAATCTGAAAATGTGTACAAGCGATACCGTCTGGCTTTTGGGAATCTGGGGTTAGGGATCGTTAATGGGAGTAGCCTGGTTAATTTCAGCGTAGGAGGAGCAATAGGCAAGGAAAAACGAAAGTCTATTAACGATCGATTTCAAGTGGTGTACGGTACAGAATTTATCCCACGATTATCAATACTTCATTCATCGGCTGGTACGGCTAATATCAATGATGGAACCGTAGGAGAGGTAAGTGTAACAGGCTCAAACCTAACGCTACTAAGTGCCTCTCTTGGTTTGGGTTTCGTATTAGGTGCTCAGTATAACATCAGTCCTAAATGGTATGTAAGTGCTGAAATCGTGCCTACCGTATCGTTGAACGGTACCTTCGGGTCAGGGATTACGATTTACAGCCTCAATGCTGCGTTCACCTCTTCCAACGTCGGCTTGACGGGTATGTACCGCTTCTAATCCATAAAAACGGGCTCTTTGCAGGAGCCCGTTTTCTTATCTTCCCAATCGTTTAAACATATATTCACCCGTTCCGTCAGGCGTTAAAATCAGCCGATTCTCGTCGAGTTGCACCTGCTGGAAAAGTCGCCCTTGGGTAGAGGACATACACAGAGCCCGAATGCGGACGGAAGTATCTTCCAACGAGTACTTGCCATTGCCGCAACCTAGAAAAGCGTAATGAATCGGAAGGGTATTGGCGTACGTTTCTTCAAAATCGCCATTTTTCTTGAATGTAACTAGTACCTGCTTGTCACTGGGGATCACCAGTGGCGTACAGGTGCTGTCGGTGGTGGGTTTACAATAAGAAACCAGCTGCCAGTGCCCCACGAGCGAAGTCGAGGGGAGGTCCTTTTTGCTACAACTCAAGCTACTCAGGAGTACTAGGCCTAAGCTTATCTTACGCATACGTTAAGAAGAGGTAGAGTTGATCGTGCCTTCGTAAATTACCATTTTTTAAAGATGAAAAATACCGCAATGATCATAAAAACGAAACCTACGGCATGATTCCAGGCGAGCTTGTCCGTTTTGAAAATGTATACCGTAATCAGCGTAAAGACGGTTAATGAAACAACTTCCTGAATAATCTTTAATTGAAAAAGGGTAAAGGGTCCACCCGTTTCATCGGAACCAATCCGGTTGGCGGGTACCTGAAAAACGTATTCGAAAAAGGCGAGTCCCCAACTCAGGGCAATGACACCAAACAACGAGAGTTTGGCCAGCATAGGCCATTGTTTAATCTGGAGATGTCCATACCAGGCCAGCGTCATAAACGCATTGGAAACAAGTAGCAGCAGAATGCAGAGCAATCCTTTCATAATCGATCGTAAAGCTTAAGAAAGGCGAAAAGATACGAATAAAAACGTTCAGAAAATGCTCTCCAAGACTTCCTGTTCATTGAGAAGTAAAAGCTCAGCTTACTAAAAACCGGGGTATAAAACTACGTAAAGGCCATCCCATTTTCTGTACAAAGACTTACCTACGCATCTGCTTCACCAAAAAAATAATTAAGAAGTATAATTATAGTAAATAAAAATAGAAAGAAAGCAATGCTCGTTTTCACAAGCAGTACGTATAGAAGCCTTGGAAAGCTTGGGCAAACTTGATGACTGCCGTTTTTGTTGATAGAAAAGAGCCTTTGTCTACTTTTTTAAAGCTACTGTTTATCAATTCTTTACAAAAGTAGGCGAAGGCTGTTGCGACGGCCAAACGAATTTTTTTAGAAGTAGTAAAGAGAAACGCTTCCCTTTTTACGTAAGTACAGACAGCGATCAGCCATACCCAAAGGAGAGTTGGATTATAAAAAGTAGTTTTTAGATCCTGCTGATAATTCTACAAATACGTTGAGAAAAAGCTTTTGTACTTGCGAAACGTAGGGTAAGTTGTGTATGCTTAGTAGATCCAACCTACCCGCACCTCCTAGACGTATGCATTCAGTACTGAACACCCAAGACCTAGTCTTGAAGAATCGAGTACCGATTGAACGTGTCGCTGCCGTCAACGGCCTTAGATAGCGATCATTCCACACCATTGATTGTATGATGAATGAGTCGTTCGCCACGACTTAGGCTGCCGCGTATGCTCAGCCCTATATCTGTCAGCGTCGATGCCAGCGGCGTCGGAAAGCCAGAAAATCAATGCGGATAAAACAGCTTTACTTAGGGTTTGGGATTGGAATTACTTTAGGGCTTTTCAAGGCAAACCTCGCGTTTGCTCAACAGAAGTCCTATACGCTCAGTGGTTTCGTAACGGATGGAGTCAGTGCTCGTCCCTTGTCGGGGGTTTTGGTATCGGTTCGGAATCAGTACACGCGTACCCGTCCGGACGGGTATTATCGACTGGAAGTACCCGCGGATACGGCTCTACCGGTTGCGTATAGTTTATCGGGTTATCAGAATCGGGAAATCATACTGCGACTGATGACTGATCGTCAGCAGCCGATAACGCTGACCGTTCAGACCAAAGAATTGAAGGAAGTCGTGGTGAAATCAGCTTCGGTACGGGCTTCGGAGTCGGTGCAGATGTCGGGCCTGTCGATACCGATCGAACAGGTCAAAGCAATGCCTACGCTTCTGGGGGAAAAGGACGTCATTAAGGCCTTACAACTGCTACCGGGCGTACAGAAAGGCTCGGAAGGTTCGACCGGGCTGTACGTACGCGGGGGTGGCCCGGACCAAAACCTGGTACTACTCGATGACATTCCCGTTTACCACACTTCGCATTTATTCGGTTTTTTCTCGCTCTTTAATGGAGATGCGATTGAATCCGTGGACTTGACCAAGGGCGGTTTTCCGGCTCGGTTTGGGGGACGGCTTTCTTCCGTCATCGAACTCAAAGCCCGGGATGGTGATCGGGAAAAGCTACACGGTGAAGGCGGAATCGGACTCATTTCCAGTCGAATGACCTTGGAAGGACCGATTGCGAAGGGAAAGTCTTCGTTTTTGATTTCAGCCCGTCGGACCTACGCCGATTTGTTACTGAATCTGATTCAAACGGGAGCTTCGGATCAGAATGGGTATTTCTATGATCTGAATCTAAAAACTACTTTCGATGTCAGTCCTAGCAATACGATTTCTCTGACGGCTTATACGGGAGAAGATCGCTTCATCTACAATACCAAGGGTACCATTACCAGAGAAAATGGAAAGGCCAACTGGCGAAATGCGGCGGCGGCTCTGCGATGGAATCACCGCTTCAGTAATCGCTTGCAAGCCACGACGGCTCTACTCTATACCCACTATAATTCCACCGTTAATTTGGTGCGTAATGTGGTTCGGGATACGGAACGGGCTTCGTATCGCCTGCAAAACAAATCGTACATTGAGGATTTCAGCCTGAAAACGGACTTCAACTGGGCATTGGGTGAAAAACATACGATCCGGACGGGGCTGATCCTGACCGCCCACCATTTCCGACCCAGTACGTACACCAGCGTAGATGAGGCCGTGCAGGGTCCTGAATCCGTACTCATGAACCGGGATACCTGGGAAGCTGCGGCTTACGTGGAGGATACTTACGTGCCGTTTCCTCAGCTAAAAATCAACGCGGGCATTCGGTACAGTGGTTTTCGGACGGGAACGAAAGACTACCTCCAACCGGAACCCAGGCTGGCGATTGCCTATTCGTTGCCCCGGAATTGGGCGGTCAAGGCTTCGGCCGCTTCGATGAGTCAGTACGTGCACTTGCTGGCCAACTCCGGCTTTGGCTTACCAACGGATTTATGGATTCCATCCACGCAACGTACCAAACCGCAGCTCTCCAAACAGGCGGCATTCGGGGTAGCGAAGGACTTTCGCTCGGGATTCACGTTTACGGCGGAAGGCTTTTATAAAACCATGGACCGGATGGTGTCTTACAAGGAAGGCTCTACTTCGCTGGCCTACACCATTTCGGGCAGCGGAAGCTGGGAAGACCAGATTACCCAGGGAAGGGGCTGGAGTTACGGAGCGGAATTTCTACTACAGAAGAAAACCGGACGGTTTACGGGTTGGGCGGGATACACCCTTTCGTGGACAAAACAACAATTCGACAAGCTCAATTTTGGTCGCTGGTTTTATGCCCGGTATGATCGCCGCCACGACCTTTCGCTGGTCGGCATTTATCACCTCAACGCCAACGTTACGCTTTCCAGTACCTGGGTGTACGGTACCAGTCCGGCCCTGACCATGCCGCAGGGACAGTACTGGATTTCGAATAATTCTGGACTGGATTTACTCGGGAGCGATAAAGCGTATTACACCGGACGGGTATTTGAAGAATACGGTCGGCGGAATGGTTTCCGGGCGGCTCCGTATCAGCACCTGGACGTGGCGGTGCAGTTTCACAAGAAGAAACGTCGCTTCGAACGTACCTGGGAAATCAGCGTCTACAACCTCTACAATCAGCAAAATCCCTTTATCTATTACTTCGATACGGTAGATGTTTCCACCGATCCGAAGGTCAAAAAGTACGAGAATCGTCTCAAGCAGGTGACCCTGTTTCCCATCATGCCGAGTGTATCGTACGGGTTTAAATTTTAGTGGCGAATCATTAACCGCTGCTGGGGTTAGTCGATGAATTCCAATTTTTCCTTTCGTACGAATCAATAAAGAGTGAAATCTTTTTTCCCATCAAACGTATCAACCCATGAAGACTAAACGATTCCTGTTCGCTCTGCTGGGCATGTCAAGTTGTACGCAGGAGCTGAATGACCTCTCCATTGAAAGTGATCGAAAGCTGGTGATTGAATGTTATTTGAATCCGGCCAGTCCGGATATTCGGGTGCTGGTCAAACAAACCAAACCCATTCAGGGTGCAGGAAGTGGCGACCGGTCACCGGGGCCTTCGGTTACGAATGCAAATGTGTTACTATCGGACGGCAAGCAGCAGATACGCATTCCTTTTGATGATAATAGCGACCAGTATCGGCTTGAGGTAGTGAAGTATAAACTGGTGGCCGGGCGTACCTACACGCTTCGGGTATC
>NZ_JBMDWJ010000095.1:0-4620 GCF_048595215.1 Siphonobacter sp. | reverse complement strand
GTTGAAAGTAACTACCGCGTGAAGACGGAAGCGGGCAGCCGGGCCCTGGCGGGCTTGTCCATGGGTGGTCTGCAAACCCTGTACGCGGGCGTGAAAAACACCAATCTCTTTTCGTATCTGGGTGTATTCAGCTCGGGTTGGTTTGCCAATAACCCAACGCTCACCGATCCGCAATACGCGTTCATGAAAACCAATGCTTCGACCATCAATTCCAACCTGAAACAGCTCTGGATTTCGATGGGTGGCCCCGAAGACATTGCGTTCCAGAACTGCAAAATCATGCGACAAAAATTCGATGAAATGGGCATCAAGTATCAGTATAGCGAATACCCCGGCGGCCATACCTGGCCCGTCTGGCGGCATGATCTGTATTCGTTTGTGCCCTTGTTATTTAAATAAAGTGCTGCCCATCTAACCCCGCAAATCTCTGTTTTCGACGGCTGATAGGCTGGCGTTAAACAGGGAAAACAAAAAAAATCCACCCGCCTGGGTGGATTTTTTTTGTTTTATCATCCGCATTACTGATCCGTTCGGAACGGAGAGGCGGGTAAGCCTTCTTTGTTGTAAAGATTCGCATGGACCGGATTGTCCGCCCAGGCGTAACGCACGTACTGGGGATTAGGCACTTCTTCACTCCAGACGACTACTTTGTCGCCCTCAATCCGGGCCTGGGCCCAGACAAATTTCTTGTCACTACCCGCAATCGCAAATTCACCCAGTGGCTCGCCGTCGATGGCCTGCAAGCCACTGCCGACATTCGTAAAGCTGAGGCTTATTTTATTTCCCTGTATCGTGGCCGACTGAAACAGCGGTCCGGAAGCGACGATATTTTCGTGGTAAACCAGCTTCAGGGCCGTTCGGGCCAGTCGTTCGCCCACGTCTTTTTTGTTATCGGGGTGAATATCATTCCATTCCCCCAGGTCAATCGCCACGGCCATCGCCGTATTCGGTACCGATAGCGTTTTCAGCTGAGCTTCCCGCATGGAGGCCCAGTTACTCTCGCCGGGCAGGTACTGGTAATCCATGTAGCCGGGTAGTTGTACGTACAAAAAGGGCAGAGACTCTTGCTGCCAGACCCGCCGCCAGTCCTGAATCAGGGCGGGCAACAGTTGGGCATATAGTTGCGATTGTCCGGTATTCGTTTCCCCCTGATACCAGCAAAAACCCTTGATCGCGTAGGGAAGAATGGGAGCTACCATGGCATTAAACAAAGCCGCCGGCTGATTATTGGGATTCAGGGCCGCCTGAAACTCGCCCCGGGGCAGGGGTTTAAACACCGAACCGACTTTATACTGCCACGTTCCTTTCAAATCTACGGTATCGGTTCCGGCGAAAAGGCAGTAGGGTTTGTCCGGCACGAAACCGCCTTTTAAGGCCGTATTCGTCACCCGAACCACAATACTGTTTTTCCCCGCCTTCAATACGTTTGCGGGAACGGGATATCGTCGCTGCGGGTACTGATAGGTCGTTTTGCCAATCAGGGTTCCATTGATGTAGAGTTCATCCGCGTCCACAATCCGACCCAGAAAAACCTTGGCGGCTTTCCCCGCCATCGTTGGCGGAATCTCCAGTTCCCGGCGGTACCAGACAACACCGTTCAAATCTTTGATTCCCTGATCTTCCCAGTAACCGGGCACGTTGATGGGACGCCAACCCTTGGAGGGATCATTGGTTTCGTACCACTTCGGCGAGGCTTCCATACCGGCGTCGATTGGGACTTTGGGGACCGTAACTCTCCGCTTCAGATTTTGTACGTAGGCCGTGTCTTTATTTTTCTGCAGCGTCGCTACTGCATCGGGAAAGTTTCGAAGGCCCTCCTCACTCATCCAGGCTTCGATGGGTGTGCCACCCACGCTGGCGTTGATGATGCCGATGGGGACTTTATACCGTTCATACAGCGTTTTTGCGAAAAAATAGGCAACCGCCGAAAAGGGTCGAACGTCCTCGCCCACGGCGGCTTTCCACTGGCCCTGCGGTAACTCAGCCTGCGGGCTTTGCAGGTTGGATAGCGTGGGCACCCAGAATTGCCGGATTTGGGGATAATTAGCCGTTTTGATCTCCTCCGCGTAGGTGACGTCGTGAATGTTCAGCTGATGTACCATGTTACTCTGGCCACTGCAAAACCAGACGTCTCCTAGTAAAATATCCTGAATGGTAATTCGGTTACTGCTAGCAATCTCCATCTGAAAAGGACCGCCGGCGGGCTGGGCGGGTAACGTAACCTGCCATTTGCCATCGCTTGGGGTAGTCGCTTTGTAGGTCTTATTTTTGAAGCGTACGGTTACTTTTTCGCCGGGCTTGGCCCAGCCCCAAATCTTCAAGGGCGTATCCCGCTGGAGGACCATACCGTCACTAATGAACTTAGGCAGGCGAACCTGAGCGGAAGCCGCTACACTGAGTAGAAGAAAAAAAAGGAAAGGAATTTTTCGCATCGGATGTTTATGTATTAGGTGAAAAAGGCCACGGGATGCAGCCTTTTTGTAGTCGAGTACGTTGGTCGTCAGAGATCCTGAGAGGAGTACTAAAACTTCACGACTCCTTCGTAGGCTTTCTTGGGCTGGCCCTTTTCATCAAAAAGCAGCGGATAATCTTTACGACCGGGAACGGGGAAATTGTCCAGCCAGGAGTAGCGATCCGACAGATTCCAGAAGGTAACCCCCGTCAGCTTATCCCGATTTTTCCGGAATACGTCAAAAATCATTTTGTACTGGGCTACCTGCTTTTCACGCATGGCCTCGGTAAACTCGCTTTTGTCGGTATCCCGCCGCTGGCGGCGTTCGTGTTCTTTGGGGTACACCGACAGGTCCAGTTCGGTAATCTGCACTTTCAGGCCCAGACTGGCAAACTTGTCAATAGACGCCTGAAGCTCCTGAGCCGTCGGTTCGTAAATCGACCAGTGACCTTGTAAGCCCACGCCATGAATAGGTACCTTTTTATCCGTCAGCTTTTTCAGGATCTGGTAAATACGCTCCCGTTTGCTGGCATTTTCGGTGTTGTAATCATTATAGAAGAGCTGAGCGGAGGGGTCGGCTTCGTGGGCGTATTCGAAGGCTTTTTCGATGTAGTCTTCGCCGATAATCTCGTAAAATTTCGATTTCCGATACAGGCTCGTCCCCGTATCAGGAACGGCTTCATTGACCACATCCCAGGCGTAAATCTTCCCTTTATACCGACCCATGACGTCCGTAATATGCCGCTTGAGTCGGGCCAGCAGTACCTCGCGACTAACGGTTTTTCCTTCGGTGTCGGTAAAGAGCCAGCGGGGCGTCTGGTTATGCCAGCAGAGCGTATGGCCGCGTAGTTTGATATTGTTTTGCTGAGCAAAGTCCGCAATCGCATCGGCATCGGTCCAGTTGTACCGATTTTCTTCCGGGTGAATGGGGCCCATTTTCATGGCATTTTCCGGCGTCATGCTGTTAAACTGGGCTTTGATCAGTTCGGCTTCGGGTCCCGGCTGAACCATGCGGGGGTTAACAGCCACCCCAATCGGGAAATAATCTTTATAGTAATCTTTTAAACCCTTTTCCGGAGCTACCAAAGCCGTCGTCAGTAGCAGGACTAGCAGTGAGCGTTTACGCATAATTTAACGGGATTTAGAGGTGAACTATTGATTAATAGTCTGTAAACACGAAAACTTTACTTGTACGCATCAATGGTTTGGATCGTTCCGTCCGGATTATACCTCAGCTCCGTCACTTTCACGTTGCGAAGGTGCGTTTTGCCGGAAAGCTGCACGTCGTGGTAAAATAGATACCATTTTTTGTTTACCTCCACGATGGAGTGGTGGGTCGTCCAGCCCAGCACGGGTTTCAGCAAAATCCCCTGGTACGTAAAAGGGCCATACGGACTATCACTGATGGCGTAACACAGGTTATGCGTATCGCCGGTGGAGTAGGAGAAGTAGTACTTGCCCTGGTAGCGATGCAACCAGGCTCCTTCGAAAAAGCGTTTATCGCTATCTTTTTCCAGAAATGGTTTTCCGTTTATATCCAGCAGCTGGATCTCCCGAACGGGTTCGGCGAGTGTCTTCATATCCTTACTCAGACGGACAACGCGGGGGAGATACGCGACTTCTTCCGGTTTTTTCAGGGCTCCCTCCGGATGATACTCGTTGCCATCCCAGCGTTGTAATTGACCGCCCCAGATGCCGCCGAAGTACAGATACGCCTGGCCATCCGTATCCTGAAAAACGGCCGGATCAATGCTGTACGTGCCGGGTATGGGTTCCGGTTCGGCTTTGAACGGACCCGTGGGACTTTTACTGGTTGCTACACCAATGCGGAAAATATCCTGTTTATCCTTCGCCGGGAAATAGAGGTAGTACGTACCGTTTTTATAGGCCACATCCGGAGCCCAGAGCTGACGGCCCGCCCAGGGAACGTCTTTAAGATCCAGAGCAACGCCGTGGTCTTTGACGGGACCACCGATTTTATCCATGGACAGCACATGGTAATCCCGCATGGCAAAGTGGCCGCCGTCGTCGTCTCTCTTGATGTTCTCCGCGTCAATATCGTGCGAGGGATAAATATAAATTTTTCCGTTGAAGACGTGAGCGGAAGGATCAGCCGTATAAATGTGCGATACGAGGGGTTGAGAACTCGGATTTTTACCACCATTGGT
>NZ_JBMDWJ010000094.1:0-4373 GCF_048595215.1 Siphonobacter sp. | reverse complement strand
TACTTTCGATTGCCAGAGACTTTCGTTCGCCCCGTCTCGGGCGGCCGTAAATACCTCGTTTTTTGTGAGCTCGATCACACTCATGACGTCGTGGATTAGTGGTTAGATAAGCTCTAGCTTAATAAAACCATACCACTTTTGCGAGGTATACAGCGGTCCTAGGACTAACCACTCTGATTACCGTACCAGACTATACGGGCGGGCTGTCCGGCAGAAACACCTGGAAAGTAGCTCCCTGCCCCGGTTGACTCTGAGCGGTAATATAGCCCTGGTGGTTTTCGGCAACTTTCCGGCACAAGGCTAGCCCAATGCCCGTACCCAGATAGTTATCCCGGCTGTTGAGTCGCTGGAAAATCTGGAAGATCTGTTCTTTGTATTCCTCTTCGAAGCCAATCCCGTTATCGCTTACATCCAGCCGAATGTAGGTTCTAAAAGGCGAAAGCTGAGGTAGCATGGCCATTTCTTCAGCCGTAGCTTTCTGGGCCCGTATTTCAACCCGGGGACGTTGCTCCGGCTTGTGAAACTTGATAGCATTGGAAAGCAGATTCTGTAATAACTGCGTAAGCTGACGAGGATTCCCCCAAACCGTAGGTAAAGAGCCAATGACGATTTCTACCTTTTTTTCCTGTAGGGGTACTTCCAAATCCAGTAGCACTCCATCCAGCAACTCCCGGAGTTCAACGGCTTTTTGTTCCAAGCCCTGGGTACTCGTCAAACGAGAGTACTCCAGCACATCTTTTACCAGCATCGACATGCGATCCGCCGTCGACTGAATGCGATGCAGTAAATTCAGGCCTTGTTCTGTTAACCCTCCGGCATGGCGTTCAGCCAGAATTGAGCTAAAGGTCTGTATTTTTCGCAACGGCTCCTGTAAATCGTGACTGGCTGCGTAGGCAAATTGTTGAAGGTTATTATTCGTTAGGGTTAATTCCTGATTAAGCTGATCGAGTTCCAGCGTACGTTCGGCCACCCGCTCTTCGAGTTGGCTGGCTAGTAGCTGATACTGTTTCTGACTCTTTTCCAGAGCTTTTTGAGACGTCATTTGCTGGGTTACGTCTACGGCCATGTTCAAAATGGCGTATACCTCCCCGTATTCGTTTCTCAAAGGTTTGTAGGTAAAGTTGTAGTAGCCCCGTTGCATTCGACCCTCAATCACCAGATCCACCGGATCAGCCTGGGCGTGGTACGCTTTTCCGGACGTAAATACGTCGTCCAGAATTTTCAAAAATGGCTGCCCTTCCAGTTCTGGCAATGCTTCGGATAATTTCTTGTTCAGAACGGTTTTATCTTTTCCCCAAAGCTTAATCATCGCTTCATTCACCAGCTCTACCTGTAATTCACGACCTTTATAAAGACCCGTAGCCATGGGAGCTTCTTCAATGAGTTTACGGAAACGTCGTTCACTGGCTTCCAGGGCTAATTGAATGCGTACCTGTTCGGTTACTTCCGTAGCGATCACCATCACGCCACTGATATGGCCCTCCGCCTCCCGAAGGGGAGCATAGACAAAATCGAAGTAACAATCCTGTAATACGCCCCCGCGTTCGAGGCGGGCCAGCGTACTGATGCCGTAATGAGCCTGCCCGGTATCGTATACGCCTTCCAGCAATTGCATAAACGGTTGTCCTTCAATTTCGGGCAGGGCCTGGGTCAGCGGCAACCCGATCACGGCTTCTGTCTTCCCCCAAAGTTCAAGGATACGGGTATTAGCCGTTTCAATGACCATCGAACGCCCCGTTAAGAGACTAATGGCCACGGGAGCCTGAAGAATAATGGATTGCAGGCGATCCTGACTATTAAGCAATTGAAACTGAGCCTCAACCGTGCTCGTAACGTCGAGAATCGCCCCGATATACCCCGTAAATTTGCCCTGCTCATTGTACTGCGGGCTTCCCGAGCAATCCACCCAGCGGATGGTACCGTCGGTATGAAAAATCCGAAATTGATTCTTGTGGTTACGCTTGGCGTGAAAATCAGCCAGAAAACGCTCCGCCGCCAGGGAACGATCTTCTTCAATAACGTAATCCAGCCAGCCAAAGCCTACGTGTTTGGAAAGGGGTTGCCCAGTCCAATCAATCCACCGTTGGCTCACATACGTAATGTGCAACTGGGCATCCGTAATCCAGAGAGCCGCCGTAGAAGCGGTAGTTATATTGCGAAATAAGGCTTCACTTTCTTGCAGGGATTGCCGCGAGGCAATCTCCGCCCGCAGGTCATGAGCGGTAAAGAGTAAATTCAGCACCTGACCCTTCTTATCCCTGAGGTACGAGGCTTTCATGTGAACGGGGATGGCATTTCCCGTAGGAAAACTCCGGAAAGGCACATTACCCGCCCAGCGTCCTTCACTTTTCAGCGTAGGCAGAATCTCCTGCGTTAGCAGCCGATAGGCATCCGCCGAACAGAATTCCAGCAGGTTCATGCGTTTGATCTGGGGCAGGGTCAGACCCGTCAGTTGTAACCCGTAAGGGTTGACAAACAGTAAATTGCCGTTCATGTCGGCAATACCCATGCACTCTTCGCTACCGTTTACCAGTGCCTTCAGGCGTTCGTCCTCTTGCTGATGAATCACTTCATCGGTAATTTCCTGGACGATCCCGGCCAAGGATACAGGCGTACCATTGGTATCAAACGCATAGGTTCCAATCACGCGGGCCCAGTGTATAGAGCCATCTTTCCAGACAAAACGGGCTTCGTATTTCAGATGACCCGTCCGATTGGCTTCCTGGTAGGCTTCCTCCCGAATGGGTTCGTCCTGAGGATGTAAACTCGAAACAAGGGTCTGACGCGTTAGCTCGGTACGGGATTCTCCGGTTAGTATTTCCGCCAGACGTGGCGTATAGGAAATGGCATCCGTCGTCAGTAAAACGTAAAAGGAACCGGCTTTGGAGCTTTCCAAGGCAAGCTGGGCTAGATTTTCAGCCGCCTGTACTTTTTGTTGGGATTCCCGGTGGGAAGAAATATCCTGAGCGGTTCCCGAAAACCGATACGCTTCCCCTGCTGGATTAAAATAGGCCTTCCCTTTGCAGTGCAGCCATCGGAGGATTCCATCTTCGGCTCCAATGGTACGAAAAGAGACTTCATACTGTCCCCCGGAAGCGGGGTTTAAAGCCCAGGTAACGGCCTGATTCACTAACTCCCGATCTTCGGCATGAATGTAACGAAGCACCTCGTCGTAGGCAACGATGTCTTCTTTGGAAAATCCGTAGAGCTGCTTGCAAATATCGTCCCAAGCGACCGTATGGTTAATGGGATCCAGGTCCCAAGTGCCCAGCCCGGCCGAAGCTAGAGCAAATACATACCGATCGCGTGGGTGGCCATAAGATTCAGGGGTTAACAAATCATTACTCATGGGTAGCTTAGCCAAGTACTTTAGTTATTCAGGTAACTGAGGAATAGTCCCGACTGTTTAAAAACGTTACCGACGATTCATCCCGTAACGGAGTAAAATTGAGCAGGTCATTCCTTTGCTGATTAACGTCCTAAAAGTCCGGGCCAGTGACGTAGAAAATGCGGAAATTTTAAACCAGAAGCTATTTTTCGTGTTTACGTAAGAAAGAATACTTCGAGCAGGCCTTTTGCTGCTAGTTTTTCTTACCGTTTTTACCTTTTGCTGCCTATGGCTTTACACGGCCCTATCCTTTGCGTTGAAGACGACGAAGATGATCAATTTTTACTGCGTGCTACCCTGGAAGAACTGAGAATCAGCAACCCATTGCTTTTCTTTTCCAATGGCATTCCGGTAATGGAGTATCTGACTACTACGACGGAAGAACCTTTTCTTATTCTGTGTGACGTGAACATGCCTTTAATGAATGGATTGGAACTTCGTCAGCAGATGCAGCAGCACGAGGAGATTCAAAAAAAATTCATCCCCTTTATTTACCTGACCACCGCAGCCAATCCGACGCTGGTCAATCAGGCGTATCAAGGTTCCATTCAGGGCTTCTATAAAAAGGCAAGCGATTATTCTACGTTCAAGGAGCAATTGAAAACCATCGTCGAATACTGGCAAAATTGTCTCCTGCCCGGCTCTATGCTACGCTAGGGTTTTACTTTCGCGGTAGTTGTACCGTTCGTACCCAATAGCTGTACAAGCCTTCGAAGAGTTCGGATACTTTCTGATAAGAATAGGGCTTAACCAGATAAGAGTTTGCCCCGAGCTGATAAGCATCCTGAATCATCTGTATATCCTGAGAAGTCGTCAGCATAATAATGGGCAGATGCTTCCACCGGGAAGACGCTTTGAGTTTTTCCAGTAGTTGCATGCCGTTCATCTTCGGCATATTGATGTCAAGAATAATCAGACTAGGCGTGGGAATGTGATTTTCCAGTAAATCCAGGGCGTGGGTACCATCGTGGGCGAAAACTAAATC
>NZ_JBMDWJ010000093.1:0-2010 GCF_048595215.1 Siphonobacter sp. | reverse complement strand
TTGTAGCATCCCGCACTAATCTTAAGAGATTCAGTCTTTTTTAAAGAAACCTGCACGTATGATGAGAGAAGCTATGCAGGGAACATAAAAGACAAGGGCCAAGGCAAGAATCACAGGTAGTTGGGACATTAGGTCTTCCGGTGGTATTCCCCATGTTACGAGAACTATCAAACTGATGGTTCCCATAGTCCCGAAAAATATTGGGAATATAAGGAGAAGCAATCGGAATAACTTTCTTGAATTTTCTTTAACTTCTAACATTTTAATCTCCTTAATTTTGTCATTCATCTTTTTCCAAACCACCTTTTATACCCACACCTAGTCCATATGCTGCGTAAATCCCAGTCTCTAATCCAACAGAACCATTTATCCCTGCACTTGCAGTATAGTTTTCTATATTTGACGGGCTATAATCTGACGATTGAGGATATCAAACAATTCCGTCAGCTGCACAGCAAAACGGCGGGCCACCCCGAATACGGTATGCTCGACGGGATCGATATTACTACGGGACCACTGGGCCAGGGCTTTGCTAATGGGATAGGCTTTGCCATTGCCCAACAGCATCTGGCCGCCCGTTATAACAAGCCCGGCTTTGATCTCTTTAATTATAAAATTTACGCCATTTGCAGTGATGGCGACATGATGGAGGGGGTCACCTCCGAGGCTGCTTCCCTAGCAGGCCATCTCAAGCTGGGCAACCTGATTTACCTCTACGACGATAATCACATTTCCATTGAGGGAAATACGAACCTAGCCTTCGACGAAGATGTGGCTAAACGCTTTGAAGCTTACGGCTGGCACGTACAGGTGGTGGAAGATGGGAACGACATCGAGGCCATTTCGGCGGCCGTGGAAAAGGCCAAGCAGGAAACGACTCGCCCTTCGCTGATTAAGGTACGAACGCAAATTGCCTACGGTAGTCCAAACAAGGTTAATACGGCAGGTTCACACGGCTCACCCCTGGGGGAAGAAGAAGTGAAACTGGTGAAAAAGAACTTTGGCTTTGATCCTGAACAGTCCTTTGTCGTACCCGAAGAAGTACTGAACTATTACCGGGGAATCGGTGAAAAAGGAACCCAACTGGAGCAGCAGTGGGGAGAGTTGTTCGAAGCTTATAGCAAAGAATACCCTGAACTAGCCGCTCAGTATGAACAGGAACGTAGCCTGAAACTGCCCGAAGGTTGGGAGGAAAATCTTCCCGTATTCAAGGCGGAAGAGGGCAAAATGGCTACGCGGAAAGCTTCAGGCAAGGTTTTGAACGCTTTAGCTTCCGTACTGCCGAGTCTGATGGGCGGAGCAGCAGATTTAGCTCCGTCAACGGATACGCTGTTGAAAGATTACGGATCATTCACGGCAGAAGATCGCCTGGGCCGGAACTTCCACTTTGGTATTCGCGAACACGCCATGGGGGCCGCCCTCAATGGCATGGCCCTGACCAAGGGAATCATTCCTTACGGTGCAACTTTCCTGATCTTCTCCGAATACATGCGGCCACCGATCCGGATGGCAGCTATTATGAAAATTCGGGTGGTACTGGTTTTCACGCACGACAGCATTGGTCTGGGTGAAGATGGTACTACGCACCAACCCGTTGAACAATTGATGGCCTTGCGGGCCATGCCCAATATCGTAGTGATTCGACCAGCGGATGCCAACGAAACGGCTCAGGCCTGGAAAGCGGCTTTGCAGCATACGACTGGTCCAGTATTGCTGGTACTGACCCGTCAGGATTTACCCATTCTGGATCAGGAAAAATACGCCCCGGCGACGAATTTGCACAAGGGAGCCTATATTCTCTCGGACAGTGAGGGCGAGCCAGACGTTATCTTGATTGCGACGGGTTCGGAAGTACCCCTCATTCTGGAAGCTCAGCAAAAGCTTGCCGAAGAATCCATTCAGGCCCGCGTGGTCAGCATGCCCTGCTGGGAGTTTTTCGAGGTACAGGAGGAAGCGTATAAGGAAAGCGTGCTACCCAAGCGGATCAAAAAACGCCTGGCCGTGGAGGCT
>NZ_JBMDWJ010000092.1:0-5676 GCF_048595215.1 Siphonobacter sp. | reverse complement strand
ATTTCAATTCCACTCTGGTACGATTAAGACCCCCATTCGAAAATGGGTAAAAAAGGCCTTTTCGGGCCTTTGTACGCTATTTACTTGCCATAAATTAAATCAAAAAATCGTCGATCTACAATGGTATGAAAATACCCGTCGATCGACGACTGCTCATAATCAGGGATTTATACTGCTAGGAGGGTAGTTAATGCCCGAAGGAGGCGACTATCAGCGAGCCCTACAATTCGATCGACAATCCAATCCTACAAAAAATCGTCGGTCGATTGCCGTTCGATGCCAACGATTTGTTTGTCCAGCCACTTCTGGTCGCGGTTCTTGAATAAGATTAGGCTGTCTTCCTCTTCATTCATGATCCGTTTCGCTTCGTGTAATAACTCCCTCAACTGTACGTCGGTCATTTCGCCTTCAAAAACCGAGTTCTGAATCCAATTTAAGTAACGCCGACAAAGTTTTAACATCTTCCCCACGCGTTTCTGGCCCATGTCGTACACTAAAATGACATACATCTTTTATTGATTTTGAAGGAAAAATCTTCAGAGTGAGGAGTACAAAGAACGAAGAAATAATTTATAAACCATTCACCACCAGGCTTTAAAGGGTTTGTAGGCGTCAATGCCTAGCAGGTGCCTTTGTAGTTTATAGCATTCCAGCTTAATCAGGTGTTTGTAACTGACACTTCGTCCCAGCGAGCGATGTTTGATGGTTTCTTTCAGCGAAGCATCGAATTCCTGTAAAAACCGTTTGCGAGCCGCTTCTTTCATGAGACAACCCTCTACTTCCATTCGAAAATCCGAAGGTTGTAACTGCCGTTTATTTACCATTCGAAAAATGAGCCGATCAATCAGAATGGGCTTGAAAATTTCCGCCATATCCAAAGCCAGCGAGTACCGTCGGGCACCGGATTCGTGCAGGAAGCTGATCGTCGGATTAAGTTGGGTATGGTAAATCATGCTTAAACAAGCCGAATAACAGAGCATGTTTCCCAGCGAAATCATGGCGTTTAGTTCATTTTGCGGGGGCCGCTTGCTCCGCCCTTCCATACAAAAGGTCTCGCCCAGAATCGCATCAAAACAGCTGTAGTACGTTTGTCGAATGTTTCCTTCGATGCCCATTAACGACGGTACGTCCGTGGCCGAAGGAATCAGCTGCATCAGTTGCTCGATGGTTAAAATGGCCTCGTTGAGCCCGCCGGCTTTCCGATTTTCGTAGTATTTGAGGACGCGTAAAATGTTAGAGGCCGCTCCTTCGACAAAGGCTTTGGCGAGGACGATTCGCTTCTTGCCTGAGACGTAATGTTTGGTTTGTTCTACCTGCATTTTGCCCGCCAGCAGGTACTCGCGGGGCATGAACGAACCCGTATAGTGCTCATAGTAATCAAAGAAATGTACGGCGATTCCTTCTTTCCCCAAAAAATTATACAGAGCAGAGTTGGCGTCTAAACTTCCAAACACATACAAGTCGGAAACTTGGTTGACGGGCAGAAAACGCGGCTGTCCCTCGTTTCCGTCTTCGTCAACGGGCGTAAACTTGAGGGTATGATCCTGCCGACTCAGCCGACCGGGATTCATCAGGTACTTGGTCTGTTTCATGAGGGTGGTAGAGAAAAGGGCAAGGAAGGGATCAGGCTTCTGACTACGTCTATTCAACTTCCTCAGCGTAACAAAAATCGAAGTAACTGCAGGCCTGACATCTACTCTTACTGATTCGCCCGGGGCACTGTTCGGAGTTTATTATACGTTCAATATCCTGAATCCAGCTCTCGACTACGGCTAGGTCCGTCTCTTCCAGGTAAACCGTCTGGGTCTGGCGAAGCTTGGGATACTCGATCAATCCCGTGGCTCCTGCTACGCCATTCTTTTGCAATAGATAGAGATAGAACTGCACCTGAGCCACGTGAGAGTGCTCAAGCTTATCGGATTTTTGATCTCATGGACGACTTTGTTATGTGGATCATAAAAGTCGATTTTAGAACCGTCGAGGGTAATTTCGCGGTAACGTTCGGCTCGCTGGGGATACGACTTTTCGCCAATAAACGAACCTTCTGCCACCAATTCAGACGTATGCTCCATTTCAATCTTATGATGAAAGAGCCACGTTTTGCGATGACAGACTTTGTAATATTTGATGTAGGTGCCGGTGATGATCATGGTCATGCGTTTAAATCAAATCCAGATAGAGGTATCCACCCATTCTTCCTGCTGATCGTAACATAATCCTAGCTCAGTGTCGTATTTTTTGGTAAGGACAAAGTACTTTATTTCAAGGAGTGTGCCATCTTTCTTTTCGATTGTGTACGAATCAGATTGAAGGTTTAGGTCATTCTCCCGCAGTAACTGAGCAAACTTGTTTTTACGGATTTGTACTTTAAGACTTTCTGCACCAATGAAATCAAACTGTTTGAGACGTTCAACAAAAGCATCTTTCAGAATAACAGGTAATACTTTTATACCGTCAAATTGCTTGTAAAAGTTTTCTTCACCCAACTTTGAGCGATACATGGGAACCAGACGTTCTGCTGATACCGACAGGCTATTGTAAATCAGATCAAATTGCTCTTTTTGCTTGGGTTGCCAGTCTGGATATACAAAATCAATATACTGCTGTAGTCGGGCCTCGTCGATGATTCCGTCTGTTTCTGCAATGATTTCTTCGAATGCCTGGATGGTGCGGCTTACTAGTTCATTCGGATAGATATATTGATCCGTTGCATTAGATGTGCGGAAAACTACTACCGGACTTTGTCCCTTTTCGCGTTTCCGATTAACCCGCCCAAATCGTTGAATCAGTGCGTCAATAGGAGCTGGTTCTGTGTAGATGATATCGTAATCAATATCCAGACTCACTTCAATCGCCTGAGTTCCTACTAGTAACCGAATTGATCCATCTTTTTCTCCTTGCTTCAATTCTAATTCATGACGAGTCCGGTCAACACCATTGAATGCACTATGTAACAACACCGCATTACAAGCATCTCCTCGCAACTCATTAAACACAGATTGAGCATTTTTAACGGTATTACATACCACCAATACCTTTGTTCCCGCCTTCAATGAGTTACGAATCAAATCCAGATTCTCCGTTAACAAACCCTCCTGTAATTTGACCCGATGTCGTACGAATTGGCTATACAGGCTTTCCGACGCTTTTACCTCCGTAAATTCTCCAATCGCCTCTTCCAGCTCTTTTTTTAAAAAGGTCGGCATGGTTGCGGTCATGACCATAACCCTTACCTGTAAATGCTTTACGGCATACTGGAGCAGTACTTTGATTTGTGCAAAGACATCGGCACTATACGCATGGATTTCATCGAAGATAAAATAGCTCCCTACCATTTCAAACAATCCCTGCTCAAAGCCTTTCAGACCAAACAAGTGCTTTAGAAGCTGAAAAGGGGTTACGACTTTAACGGGTGTCACCAGTGTCTTAAACTTATCCTTCAACGCATCAATTTGCTCTTTCTTTTGACTAAGGGAATACTGAAAATCATCGAAATAGTCGTAGAGATAATCACTGAGCTTCCCATGTAACATTCCGACATATTCTGAACCCATTTCCTTTCCCAACCGTTCATACATGGCATTAATGGAAGCCGTAAATGGAAGAATGTAGAAAACCCGGCCTTGTCCGAAGTGTTTCATCTGCTGATGCAGCCACAAAATCGAGCTTTCTGTTTTCCCAGAACCAGTCGGCGAAGTCAAGATCAGATTACCGGTTACATTTCCGCAGGCGAGCTGATGATCGTAAAAATCCTTTTTCCTGGCTTGAAGATCTCTACGCTTTTGCTCTAGAAACTGAAACTGTGTTTCGGAAAGTTGTAGCAATTCCTGAATCCGAGCGGAACCCATATGATCGCAATGCTTCAATCCTCCAAACAATAGTAGCAAGTCAAAATAATCAGGATTAGAAGCATTCATTTTCCCAATCTGAGGCTGATAGGTTAAGATTACCTGTTCAGGATGTTCAATCGTGAATGGTCCAATCTTAACGTGATACGCTTCTTCGGCTAATTGAAGCAGAAGTGAAGCTTGCACGTTTTTACGAAACTCGGCTTCGTAATCCAGCCGTTCATCTGCACCCGGTATATCAAAGACCTCTTCTTCAGACTGGTAAAAATCACAAATATACCGTTTCCAGAGTTGTTCGTAATCTTTATGATGTCCTGCTATTACCAATCGGAGTAGTTCACGAATTCGTTTCTCTTCCTGTAATCCTTCAACGAAAGGAATCGAAAACAATTCATGCCGTTGTTTCCGCCATCGATTGGGTTGGTTCCGTAATAGTTTCTGAAAATCGGCATGTCCTTTTCCCAGATCATGGCAAACAATAGCCAGACGCAGAACTCGCCAGAAGTCATACGAGAGGGACAGTCTGCTGATTTGAGGAAAGTTTTTTTGTAACAGTCCCCAAATCAGCAAGCAATCATCAACGTGTTGTTGTAAGGTGAGTTGCGGATCTGACTTAGCTAGAATTTCGTCATACAGCTTGGTCATGCTCCGAAAAGTCTAATTGGTGTAGGTAAATATCAGTACCCTCCTTTCCTAAGTCTTTATCGTGAATAGCGGGTAAATTAGCCTTAACGAAAGTGAGGTGACTGATAACCGAGTAAGGCTCAGTGCCGACGTTCTGTCGCGGAAAGGTATCCGTAAAGTATTTAGGAAGGGCCTGAATTTGGCCCGCTAAATAATTTTCCCTGAAGGGAATAACCTGACCCGCTAGGCGAGAAGCGTAGGTAACTTTGGGTAAATCAAGGGTTGTGATTTGCTCGACTGTTGCTAAGTCATTCATTCGCCCAAGAACCAGGGAGTAATAAGGCTGACGAAAGTAATCCGCTAGCTTTTGGTCAGTTAGATAGATTCTCAATCGAGTATTGAACAGAAATTCACGACGAATGATATTGGACTTCGCATTATTGGTGGCTCGTCCATTGGTACTGTCAATCTGATAAATCGTTTCCAGATCAACAGCTTTCGCATCAAACTGGAAGTAATATCCTATTTCCAGCTTCTGATGATGCAAGTATTGTCCCGCCGCTGCATTAAGTAAGCCTAATACGGTACTGACGGGAGGAACTTCCAGCGTAGGCTGAACCCCACTGATCAGGTTAGGGTACCGGAAACTGGCCGTCCAGCTGCTTAAGTCTATTACATGTACTTGCATCAGGAAAACTGATTTTCGAGTTGAGTACAGTACGCATCAATGGTTTCATTGATCGTACCCAGCTGAATGGTCGGGTAGGCATCGCCAAGGGCAAGCAGCTCTCTAAGTTCGTCATTGTATTCATTCAAAAACCCGCTACGCTTCCCAATGAATACCGTACCAACGATTTGCTCTTTGTAGTCTTTTAATACTTCTTTCAGACCATCCAGATTCAAGGCTACTCTATCATGATTCATGCCTTCACTCGTTACAATGTGCGAAAAGGGGTGATTACCACTAGTTGTACTAACGAGAATGATAAACTTTGGCGTTACATCACTCATGTTGTTCGTTTGCATGGCTCCACCAGAGATGGTCTTCAGAGCTTGAATGGTATCCTTAGCCCGTTGCAAGCGTATATTCCTGTTTAATTGAACCAGCTTCTGGGCATTTCCTTTACTATCTTTCACGAAAGGATCGTCAATTTCAATAGCTCCCTGACTTAGAGCATCCGTTTTTAGCTTTTGCGTAATGTTC
>NZ_JBMDWJ010000091.1:0-4694 GCF_048595215.1 Siphonobacter sp. | reverse complement strand
CTGAAATACCACCCCGATCCGGATTCGTAACCAGCCCAGTTCGTATTTTTTTAGATCAAAATCTTAAATAATAATTTGACCTTTCTGAATCTCTTAAAAACGACTCAGGAGGTTGATGGTCGATGATTTTCCCGCTCCGGTAGCTCCGACCAAAGCGATGGTTTTTCCGGCGTCAACCGTAAAGGCAATGTTTTTCAGAACGTATTCCGGATCATTATAGGCAAACCAGACATTCCGAAACTCTACTTTTCCGTGTAGTTCGGCTGGCGTATACGTTCCTTCATTCTGAGTATATTCCTCTGAATCCAGCAACTTTAAAATACGGTCAGTACTAACGACACCCATTTGCAGGGTATTGAAGCGGTCCGCCAGCATCCGAATGGGTCGGAAAAATAGGTTAATGAACATGATGAAGGCGGTGATGGTACCGTAGCTGGTTTGCAGGCCGATAACCTCCTTCGCTCCGTACCAGACAATCATCCCCGTAGCCATGGCCGCAATCACCTCAGCTACCGGATAATAGATCGAATAGTACAGAATAGACTTGACGTTCGCATTACGGTGCTCCTGATTGAGCGTCTCAAACTTCTTCTGTTCAATCGGTTCCGCACTGAAAATCTGAACGATATTCATGCCCGTAATGTGCTCCTGAACAAAGGAGTTCAGGTTAGCCACCGCCGTCCGTACTTCAGTAAACGACTTCTTGACTTTCTCCTTGAAGATGTACGTGGAAATCAACATCAGCGGAACCGTACTCAGGCTGATCAGCGAAAGCCGCCAATCCGCGTACACCATTACCCCAATGATTAATAGGAGTTGCAGAATATCTCCGGCAATGCTGGCCAGACCTTCAGAAAAGACATCCGCTAGTGTTTCTACATCCGAAATGGTACGGGTAACTAATCGGCCAATGGGTGTATCGTCGAAGAATTTTAACCGTAAGTACAGAATTTTTTCGTAGAGTTGAACCCGAATGTCCCGAATGATGGTTTGCCCCAGCCAACCCGACAGATAACTACTGGCAAACTGCGTCAGGCCCTGTACAATCAGCAAACCAACCATTGCGATGAGCATGGTAGTCAGGCCCTGATAATCACTGGTGGTGATGTGATGGTCAATAGTATAACGGATCAGTAAGGGGGTCAGGGGAGCTAATACGGCTCCCAGCAGAATCAGTACCACCAAACTGATAAACTGTAGGTTGTAAGGTTTGATAAACTGAAATAATCGCTGAATAATTTTCCAGTCTACGATCTTACCACTAACTTTTTCTTCGGCCACGTGAGGAAAAGATTATTATTTCTAAAATGGGTATGCAATCCCTGAGCGAAGGTAACGATTTCCCCGTGATTGATACGGGGTTTCACCGGAGCCTCTCTGCCGCCGCAGTAGTAGATAGGCTGTCCACCGAGCGGTATGCAGGGATACAATGCGATTATCCGTACAAAAGTTTCAACGAATGAACTCCAACTGGATTTTGATTATCAGCAGCAGTCTGATTCTGGTTTCTTACCTGTTTAACTTCATTACTAAGAAAACGAACATTCCTTCCGTTTTACTACTGATTAGTTTGGGCGTAGGGTTACGGCTTTTCGCCGATAGCCGGGGTTTTTACGTGGGCCGGGTCAATGATACGCTGCCCGTTTTGGGTACGGTTGGACTCATTCTGATTGTACTGGAAGGAGCCATGGAGCTAGAGTTGGATCGCAAAAAGAGTAAGCTGATATGGCAATCCTTACTGGCGGCTTTAGGCATTTTGCTGGCTACGGCTTTCACGATGGCGACGCCACTGGCCATTGCGTACGGCGATTTTCACCGTGGACTGCTGAATGCGGTACCGCTGGCGGTTATCAGTAGTGCGATTGCCATTCCCAGTGTAGCCAACCTGACGGACCCCCGCAAAAAGGAATTCATTACCTACGAAAGTTCGTTCTCCGACATTCTGGGCATCATGCTCTTCAATTTTGTATTGATGAATGACGAACTGACCATGGCATCGATGCTGCATTTCATCGTGGAGGTCATTGGTATTCTGCTGATGTCGCTGCTAGGGTGTATCGTACTGGTGTATTTGATGAGCCGGATTACGCAGCACGTCAAGTTTTTCCTCATCATTGCTCTACTCATTCTGGTATACTCGCTGGCCAAGCTCTTTCACTTATCGCCGCTGCTGCTGATTTTGGCGTTTGGACTGATGATGAACAATATCAATCTGGTCATTCCTAACTTTTTACGTCAATACCTGATTCACGATAAACTGGACGAAGAATTACCCGTATTCAAATCCATTACTGCCGAAAGTGCCTTCCTAATTCGTACCTATTTCTTTGTACTGTTTGGTTTTTCGATTGATCTACAATCGCTAACGAACCCTAAAGTCTGGCTCATTGGTACCATCATGGTGACGACGCTGTACGCCATGCGGGCCATGTATCTGAAGTGGATTTTAAATATTCCCTTATTACCAGAATTGTTCATTGCTCCCCGGGGACTGATTACGATCCTGATCTTTTTCGGAATACCAGCCACCATGGTTTTACCGGATTTCAGCGGTGTACTATTGTTCACGATCATCGGTACAAATGTCATCATGTCGGCAGGCCTGATTTACTACGGACGACAAACCGGAAAAGTGATTGCGGCTCCGGAGCTGTCCGATACTTCGGATTTGCCAGCGGGGAGCTAACAACGAAAAGCCCCTTCCGAATGGGTTCGGAAGGGGCTTTTCGTTAAAGAAAAATGCCTTTATTCACTCAGATAATTGCCGTAACCAACCACCATAACCGACAGGATAATAGTCGCGATCCCAGTCAGAATCGTACGATACGTAGCGGGCTGTACGCCTTTCCATTCTTTCAGGTACAGACCCCAGAGATTGGAAATGATGATGATACTGGCCGTGTGCAAAATCCAGGAGCTGGCTCCATTGCCCAATTTGCTTTCACCCATGCCGTAGAAGAAAAACTGAAGGAACCAGGTAGTACCGGCAATAGCCGAAAACACGTAGTTATTCAGCAGTGGCGTTTTGGAATCGGTATAGTTACCAAAGGTTTTATTCCGGAAATTCAGTAGTAAGGACCAGAGCAGGTTCGTGGTTAAACCGCCCCAGAGGACGACGACGAAAATGACATTATTCTGAAATAGCGGATTGCAGCCCGCCGTGATCGCTTTCAAAGCCATCGGCTTTCCGGCTTCGATACCGAAGTTGAAACAGGCACTCAGAATACCGGAGAACGTAGCTACAATCAGACCCGTCCAGAGGTTGAATTCCTGTACACTGGCTTTTTTCTCTTCTTCGGAAAGATCGGCTTCTTTCATAACACCCGCCCTTCCGCAAATCACAATGCCAATGATACAGATGAGTACGCCCAGGAGTACTACTTTTCCGCCCGTGGAATTAATCATCTGCGTAATCGTTCCTTCGGTTTCCTGGGTAAAGAAATCGCGGTAAATCGGGGGAATCAATGCACCGAAGGCTGAGCAAAAGCCCAGTACAACTGACTGACCAAGGGAGAGGCCCAGGTAACGTACGGACAACCCAAACGTAAGGCCACCGATGCCCCACAACAGTCCCATCACGTAGGTCCAGAACAGCGTATCGCTATCGGTTTGCCGAATGATGGCCATGAAATCAGGAATCGTAAGCCAGGCGGCCACGTAAGGAGCAATTAACCAGGAGAATAGACCACCGATGATCCAGTAACTTTCCCAGGCCCACTCTTTTACACGTTTGAAAGGAATATAGAAACTGCCGGAAGCGAACCCACCAATGAAGTGGAAAATGACACCAAAGAGAGCCTGCATAAAGAAAGAGTAGAGGTATTCGTAATTCCCAAAGCTAGGGAAGTTCGGGGATTTTAACCATCCCGTACTGTCGGGGGAATAGGCTTTTTCGGGTTTCTGCTTGAAATATTTGAATACTTTTTCTGTCAATAAAATGAATCAGAGCGTCGTATGAAAATGCCACGGATCAGTAATCCATGGCATTTCGACGAACCTTCAACCTTTTTCTATACTACACGCAAAACGTGTGTTCATGTGTAGCACACGAACTGGGTATACAACGCAGGCCGTTTGTAAGCGGGTATGAATCAGGGAAAAAGATGCGATGGAATGCCGGACAAGTACGATCAAAAACCTTAAAAAATAGAAACCCCGTCCGAGTACCTGGGACGGGGTTTTAGGCTTGATGAAGAGAAGCCTTAATTTAAAAACTCGTAGATACCGGCTACGCCCTGACCGCCGCCAACGCAGGCCGTGACCATGCCGTATTTTTGCTGCCGCCGACGCATTTCGTGGAGCAATTGCACCGATAAACGGGCTCCGGTAGATCCCAAAGCGTGACCTAAGGCAATGGCTCCACCGTTGGGATTGACCAGCTCGGGATTGATCCCCAGCTCCTGAATCACCGCCAGCGACTGGGCCGCGAAAGCTTCATTCAGTTCCACCTGCTCAATATCGTCCAGTTTCAAACCGGCTTGTTTCAGAGCTTTAGGAATAGCAGCTACGGGACCAATGCCCATAATTCGGGGTTCGACGCCCGCTGTAGCGTAGCTCATCATCCGGGCAATGGGTTGCAGGCCCAGTTCGTTCACCAGCCGCTCGGACATGACAACAACAAACGCTGCTCCATCGGAGGTTTGCGAAGAATTGCCCGCTGTAACGCTACCATTGGCCGCAAAGACGGGTTTCAG
>NZ_JBMDWJ010000090.1:0-9051 GCF_048595215.1 Siphonobacter sp. | reverse complement strand
TGGTTTCGGGTACTGATCGCTTTTTTCTCCATTCTGATTTTGTACGGCATTTACTTGTGGCGGACTCGACGCATGCAGATCCAGCGGAAGAGGCTGGAGGAGCAGGTCTTCGAGCAAACCCAGGCCCTGCGGCAGGCCCATGTGGAAGTCATGGTTCAGAAGGAAGAACTCCAAAGTCTGGCCACCGATTTGCAGGTAGTCAACGAAGAACTACGCGAGCAGAAAGAACAGGAAGCCGAAGCTCGTCAGCAGGCGGAAAAAGCTAATCAGGCGAAAAGTATTTTTTTGGCGACCATGAGCCACGAAATCCGTACGCCGCTGAATGGTGTTCTGGGCATGACGACGTTGTTACAGGAAACTCCCTTGACAACCGAACAAAAGGATTACGCTGAAACCATTCGGCAGTGCGGTCATAACCTGTTAGGAGTCATTAATGATATTCTGGACTTTTCGAAAATAGAATCCGGCAGTCTCGAAATTGAACACGAAGAGGTAGACTTACGGCAGTGTATCGAGGAAACGCTGGACATCTTTGCCAACAAGGCGTCCTCGATAGGCTTGGATTTAATCTATCAGATGGATTACGACGTACCGCCCTTCATCAAAAGTGACAGTTTGCGGCTGCGACAGGTATTAACCAATCTGGTGAGTAATGCCATTAAATTCACGCCAGCCGGAGAAATTTTTGTCCGGGTCATGCGGCTACCTACCCCCGAGCCGGATACGCTGTTGCTGCAGTTTAAAGTAGTGGATACGGGCATTGGCATTCCGGCCGATAAAATGTCCCGGCTATTTAAGTCCTTTTCGCAGGTCGATTCTTCAACTACGCGTAAATACGGGGGGACGGGTTTGGGCCTTGCTATTAGTAAACGATTAGTAGGACTGATGGGCGGGGACATCAGCGTAAGCAGCACCGAAGGCCAGGGTACGACATTTACGTTTACCATTCGTACCGAAGTCAGCACCACTTCCCGGCGACAGTACGTCGTGCTCAATACGAACGATTACGAAGACAAAAAGATACTGATTGTAGATGATAATCAGACGAATCTGCTCATTCTAAAATCGCAAGTGGAGCAATGGAGGCTGATTCCTGTACTAGCTAACTCCGCGGAAGAAGGCTTGAAAGCTTTGCGACGGGAAGGGCCGTTTGAACTCGTGATTACGGATATGCACATGCCCGCTGGGAATGGGGTAGAGCTGGCTCGGTTGATTAAACAGGTACATCCAACCCTGCCCATCATTTTGCTAAGTTCGGTGGGAGACGAAACCCGTCATTCGTACGCGGAATTGTTTGAAACGATCCTGACCAAGCCCGTTAAACAAAATCAGTTGTATCAGGCCATCCAACAGCAACTCAAGCGATTAACTCCGGCCCCAGTAGAGACTACGCCGCATTTACTCGACCAGTTGTTTGCGACCGAATACCCCTTGCAAATACTCGTGGCTGAAGACAATCTCTTCAATCAGAAAGTAATTCTGCAAACCCTGCGAAAGCTTGGTTACGAAATTACCTTAGCGGGGAATGGTCGGGAAGTACTGGCCTGTCTGGAGAAGTCAAGTTTCGATGTGATTTTGATGGATGTACAAATGCCGGAAATGGACGGCTTGGAAGCTACCCGAATGATCCGGTCGAGACCCTGGCTACAACCCATCATCATTGCCATGACGGCCAATGCTTTACAGGGCGACCGGGATACTTGTTTACAGGCGGGCATGAATGATTACCTTTCTAAACCCTTGCAAGTCAACGAGCTAAAAACCTGTTTGGTCCGGGCATCTTCGCTGAAAACTCCCCTAGTCTAATCAGCGAAGTACGTCAACGACGGATTGTAAACGTATTCAAAGAGCCGTAGGCTCGAGCCATTTCATAAGGTTGGGTTTCAACCCAACCCCACCTCTACAATACAACAAGCCGAAAGTGCTATACCTTCGGCTTGTGAAATGCTAGTCAAAAAGAGAGTGACTACCAGCTAACCATTTCTAGCTTACCCGAGCCGTGATTCAGCACATAGTACTTGTTGGTACCTCTATTTTCAATGTCGGTTGGCATCGAAAAGCCCGTAACCACAGCCTTGCCCTCTTCACTCAGCAAGTTCCCGGAATTGGGTACGAATCCGGGGGTAGGAGCGAAAGCAAATCGGGCTAGTTGAACAACTACGGGTTTATTGGCTCCCGAGAGCGTAATATCGGTTAGAGTAGTAAAACCGGTTTTATAGTCGCTTACGTTGCCCGCCAGATCGATCTGGAAAATCTTGGAGGTACCGTCAATAAAAGGACCACCACTCAACGCAGTCACCAGGAATTTCTGTCCATCGAATACGATGCCCGTTGGTACGGCTTCGGCCGTGGGCGTAACTTTTGGAATCTTCGCAAACAGACTGATCTTACCCGTACCTTTCTCACGTTTCAGCACAATGTTTGTACCCGCGTCGGTGATGTACAGATCTCCGTTGGGGCCGGCCGTCAGGTTGTATACATTGGAATTCAACGGCGTCACTAGCTTAAGACTATCCACGATAGGCCGTACAAACTGGCGGGTAATGGAGCTGGCCGCCAAAGGCTGATTTGGATTCAGCGAAGAAGTCTTCACGCTGTAAATCATTCCTTCGATGCCGTGGAGAATGTACAGGGAATCGCCGTGGAAGTACAAGTGACCAATGCCTTCGATGGTGCCTTCAGCGGCTACCGATTGCATCCCCGTAACCACGGGCATGGCTTGACCATTCATAATCATGGAAACCCGGGCATCCTGGTTACCCGTACCCGCTTCCGTTACGAAAATCTGATCCTGAGCGTTAAAGGCCAGTCCAATGGGACTTTTCAGATTCTCAATTACCGTTTGGCGAATGACTTCGCTGGGATTGGGTACTTCGTGATCGGTACAGCTGAGTAGCCCTACCAAAAGAGCAGACGAGAGGAGGGAAAGGGTACGCTTCATGAATGAAAGGTTTGAGAGTGGAGAGATGGGCCTTTGGCAGAAGGCAGGTTGAAAAGACTCCCGAAGATAGGTCGGCAGACGGAAGCTTCAGCAAGATAAGTAACTGAAATGACGAATGTTAGCAGTGAACTGCGAAATTTTGATAGTGAACGGAAAAGTCCGCTGAAAAGCGTACGCACTTCCCAACGGACTTGAGTATATGAATACGTTTAATTGGAACTGAGCAAGCTGAGTAAGTCCTGGCGGGTAAGCGATTTTAGTAGCGACTGATCCGTACGAATCAGGTCACTAGCCAGTTCCTGTTTGGATTGTTGCAGTTGCTGCATTTTTTCTTCGATGGTATGCGGACAAATCAGCCGAACGGCTACCACCTTTTTCGTTTGCCCGAGGCGGTAGCTCCGGTCAATGGCCTGATTTTCCACGGCCGGATTCCACCAGGGGTCGACCAGGTAGACGTAATCGGCTTCGGTTAGGTTGAGTCCCGTGCCGCCCGCCTTCAGACTAATGAGAAAGACTCGAACGCTATCGTCGGTCTGAAAACGCTGTACGCGGGCCGCCCGGTTTTTCGTTTGCCCGGTAAGGTATTCGAAAGCAATCCCGCGAAACTCCAGTTCGCTTTTAATGAGATCGAGCATACCGACAAACTGCGAGAATACCAGAATCTTGTGCTGAGGAGCCCGGGTTTCGATTTCTTCCAGCAATACGTCGATTTTCGCCGAAGCTCCACTGTAAAAAGTCTCGTCGTTGAGTAGGGCGGGGGAGTTGCACAACTGCCGAAGCTTAGTCAATCCCTGTAAAATGTGGAGTGACTCCCGCGGAATATCACCTTCTTTTCTGGTCGTCAGGAAATTACGAAACTCCTGTTCGTAGGCGTGGTACACCCGTCGTTGCTCCGTACCCATTTCGCAAAACAGTACCATTTCGGTTTTGTCGGGTAGCTCGGACGCCACCTGAGCTTTGGTACGTCGCAGAATAAACGGACTTACTTTCTTCTGAAGTTCCTGAGCCCGCTGACGGTCCTGAAACCGGTCGATGGGCGTGGAATAATACGTCTTGAAGGATTGCTTGGAACCCAATAGCCCCGGACACGCGAACGAAAGCTGCCCGTACAGATCAAAGGTATTGTTTTCCAGTGGCGTACCCGTCAGCACGACCCGATTCCGGGATTGTAGCAGACATACGGCCTGATACCGCTGCGATTCCGGGTTTTTGATGGCTTGTGATTCGTCCAGAAATACGTAATTGAACGCGTAGCTTTTTAATTGATGAATATCCGAAATCAGGGTTCCGTACGAAGTAAGGATGATTTCATACGCATCGAACGTCTTCGGATCATTTACCCGGCCCGAGCCGTGCAGCGTAAGCACGCGAATGGAAGGAGCGAATTTGGCTACTTCGGCCTGCCAGTTAAATAGTAGCGAGGTGGGTACGACAATGAGATTCGTATTTCGCTCAACCTTCAACCGTTGCGACAGAATAAAGGCAATGATCTGGATGGTTTTACCCAGGCCCATATCGTCAGCCAGACAGCCGCCAAAGCCGAATTCATCCAGAAAGTTGAGCCAGTATAAGCCCTGTTTCTGGTAGTTACGCAGGTGGGTCTGTAAGCCTTCGGGCACGGGTACTGCTTCAATGGCATCAAAATTAGCCACTTTAGCGGCGTACCGGGCCCACTGCTGCCGTACCGATTCGCTCAGCAATTCTTCTTCGTACAATTCCCGGATGCTGGGCAATTGAATCGCGGGTGTACGCAGGCGGTCTTCAATCAGATCTGCAGCTTGAAAATAGCGGTCAAACTTTTCCAGCCACTCGGTGGGCAAAATACCCACCGTTCCATCACCCAAAGTCACGTACCGGCTTTTGTTTTTAACCGATTTGTGCAGGTGCTTGAGCGAAACTTTTTGGGCACCAAAGGCTACCTGAATTGAGGTTTCAAACCAATTGAGACCACTGCTGACGTGTACCGAAATTTTGGCTTTATTGCCATTCAGACGGTTATTACCGAGCTCATTAAAACCCAGAATGGTAATACCGCGACTCTGCCAGGCTTCAAAGGCCGAGAGAAACCAGTCTTCTTCGAGAAAGCGACTTTTATGCAGGAAAAAATAGTCGCGGGGCAACTCACCCGCTTTAGGCAATTGCTCGTAGAAATCCGGATGTTGCTGGAGTAGCAAACTGATAAAGTCGAGTTCTTCAGCGTCGTCCCGCTCGAGCGTAAAGGGAGCCCCCAGCGGATCGAGCGAGTAAATTTGCCTTCTGGAAAGCACGGGTACTTCCACGGGACCGTATTTGAGTACGGGCGTCAGGGAAATGAAGGAATCCTTTTCCGAAAGGTAAAGCATCCACTGGCGGGGCTGGTCAAAGCCACTTTCCTGAATCTGTTCGGGTGTGGCGGGTTTGAGGTACGTATACGTCACCCGAATGTGGTTTTCCAGCCGAACGAGCACCTGCTGACGGAATTCCTCGAACTTGGATTCGTGGAGTAAGAGTCGGTACTGATTCAGTTTCAGAAAGTTGAGCACCCGCAGCAAATCCGGTGAATCGATGAGGTGTAAGGTCTGATCCAGCAGAAAAAAATAATCGTACGCAATCGTAACCGTGGGTAACTCATACGGTTGGTCATTCACCAGCAGTTGACCCAATACCTGATAGAACGATTCCCGCTGGTGTACCATCAGGTGTAATTGCAGGGCCGACCGCTGGATGCGTACGGGCGTCAGCCCCTGAGCGATGATTTTTTCCGAGGATTGGGAAGGATGGTAGTACACATCCAGCTCCAGCGGATTTTGTACCAAGGCTTTCAACGCTCCTAGATCGGCTAGTGCGTTTTTGGTTCGGTGCGGATTCTGAAAGCGGGTCAGAGCCGTATAGAATTTCAGCAGGTCAGTATCGTCGGTCTGCCAGACAAAATCCATGGGATTGATCGTCCGCAGGGGATTCTTGATTTTTCCCTCTTTCGTCGTGGCTGCTTCGTAGTATTCAATGAAAAAATGTTCGTAAAAACGATGCCGCCGAAACACGATAAACCGTTTCTGTGCATCGGGTCTGGGTAAGGGAGGCGTCCATTCGGCTCCCAGTTTTTCGTACTGTTGGGTCGCCTCCTCAATCGATACCAACTCCTTCAGTTTAGGTTTTACCCGTACGGAATAATCCTGATATTCGAGGTCGAAGTACTCATCCAGGTTCGTTTCTTTCTCCAGACCGTACTCCTGAGCCGTTCGGTAAAAACGCTCGTACCGCATTTGCCGGTCGAAGAAAATCCGTAGTTCCGGTCGCTGCATGAGGTTTAGCAACACGTGCGTCTGGTGGGGACACAACGAAGTCGTAGGCAACTGGCAGGCACAGCTTAGAATCAAATCCTGCTCGGTTTGCTGGACGCTCACCTGGGGAAAATACGTCAGGCGGGAAGCCGAAGTAAAGGTTCCTGAATTGACCGTAATCTCTTGCGGCTGAACGGGCGTATAGTCACGCTGGTTCGTAGGCAGCGACTCCAGAGTATGGTGGGAAAGAAAGGTTTCCGTCAGCGTAGCAATGCTGACGCCCGGCAGGCGATACGGCGGCTTGCCAGCTTCCGGCAGTTCATAAGAATTTGGTAACATAGTGGGGTGGCCAGACTATCCTTCAGGGGCGAATTCACGCCAAGATTAAGCGAAGATACGAACACTTTTTTCGACCCTCTGCCTGAGAGCCCTGACATTGACTTTTCTTCGCTGTAGAAACAGATAATCAACTCATTTTACGTATGATTTTAATGTAAAAAACGGGTTATGGAATTTAAAAAATCCATAACCTGATCGCTAACGGTTCGGCTCCTGTACTGTTCTTTTTTTGCATCCTCAAATCAAGCGGGTTCGTTTTCTGCTCTAAAATCTTTCCTCCTTATGAAACCAATTTTACCAAGCCGAAGGTACGGATGGATGCTCCGTTGTCTGGCTCTAGCCGTCTTGCTACTGGTAGGTAGAGACCCTTGGGCCCGACCTACGCGGATGCAGACGATTTCCGGTAAGGTGACCGACGAAAAAGGTGAAGCTATGGCGGGTGTAAGTGTCCGCGAAAAAAACACCGTTCGCGGCACCATCACCGATGCCACCGGACGGTATCAGCTTACCGTAACGGATGGAAATGCTGTACTGGTGTTTAGTTACGTAGGCTACCTCCCGCAGGAAGTGACCGTGGGGAAACAGAGTACCCTTGATCTGGCCTTGCAAGTGGATCCGAAAAATATGCAGGAGCTGGTCGTCGTCGGGTACGGCACGCAGAAAAAAGCCAACCTCACCGGAGCTGTATCGCAGGTAGGGGCCGAGACGCTGGAAAGCCGCCCCATTGCCAACATCAGCCAGGGCTTGCAGGGAGCTTTACCGGGGATGAATGTGACGTTCGGTGACGGACGGCCCGGTTCGGCGGGGACGATCAACATTCGCGGTTACGCCTCCATTAACAGTAGTACGGGCTCGCCGCTGATTTTGATTGACGGCGTACCGGGTTCACTCAACTCGATTAACCCCCGGGATGTTGAGAGTATTTCGGTCCTGAAAGATGCAGCTTCGGCGTCGATTTACGGGGCTCGCGGAGCGTTTGGTGTTGTACTCGTTACGACGAAAAAGGCTAAAGGCGGCCGGATGTCCGTGAATTACGGCACCAACTTCGGTTTTTCTACGCCCACGGTGCGTACGGATTTCATTACGGATGGCTACACGTCGGCCAAGCTCAACGATGAAGCGTTTATTCGGGCGACGGGTAAATCGTACACGGGCTATACGGACGAGGATTACGAAGAACTTCGCAAACGCCAGACGGATCATTCTCTGCCTTCCGTGGTCGTTGACAACCGTAATGGCAAGGACATGTACATCTACTACGGCAATACGGACTGGTGGCGTACCATGTTTCGCGACTGGTCCCCTTCGATGGAACATAACCTGAGCTTTAGCGGAGGTAATGACAAAACGGACTATCTGGTATCGGGTCGGTACTATCAGAAACGGGGCGTGATGCGGGTGAATCAGGATATTTATAATGCCTATAACTTCCGGGCTAAACTCAACACAAAAGTTACTGACTGGTTTACGCTTAATACCAATACGCAGTTTAACGCCAACGATTACAGCTATCCGGGCTGGGGCGTCAACAACAACTTTGTCTCGGTAACGGTACACGCCTTGCCTTCCTACGTACCCGTGAATCCCGACGGTACGGCCACGTATCGGACCGAACTCAACAACTATACCATCGGCGACGGTATCTACGCCGATTTGTTACACGGCAAATCCAAGGGTGGTGAAAAACGCTTTGAACTGACGCAAACCATCGGCGGTACTTTGCAACTGGCCAAACACATTACGGCCGTGGGTTCCTACAGCTATACGCTTTCTAATGGCGTATTCAACGTAAACCGAAGTGCCTGGGAAAGTGGTAATACCTTTCTGCGGCGTACGCCCGCTCCGTGGTCGATCTTCCCCGGTGTGATGAGTACGGTGGGCTACGATCAGCTGTCGGAAACGTCCAACCTGTCGCAGTACCACGTCGTGAATGCCTATGCTACCTACGACAACACCTTTGGCGACCACGCCTTTAAGGCTATGGTGGGGTACAATCAGGAACTCTACCAGCAGAAAAGTCTGTCGGGTAATCGGAAAGACCTTTTGTCCCAGGATCTCAACGACGTGAACCTCGGTTCGGGGGCTCAGGAAATCAACGGTGGTCAAACCGAGTGGGCGTTACTGGGCTACTTTGCCCGGATTAACTACGACTATCGCGGCAAGTATCTGCTCGAATTGAACGGTCGCTACGATGGTACGTCCCGATTCCAGCCCAGTGATCGATTCGGCTTCTTTCCTTCCGTTTCGGCAGGATGGCGGGTAAGCGAAGAGAACTTCTTCGAGCCGATGAAGTCCTTTGCCAATGAATTCAAAATCAGAGCGTCGTACGGTTCATTGGGCAATCAGCAGGTGGCCAATTATGCCTATCTTTCGACGATGAGTCGGGGTACTTCTTCGTATCTAAGGAATGGACAGAAGCTGGAGTACCTGTCATCCCCGGCACCGATTTCCTCCAGTCTGACTTGGGAGAAAGCCACTTCCGCCGACGTCGGCGTAGACGTTGGCGAAGGC
>NZ_JBMDWJ010000089.1:0-19721 GCF_048595215.1 Siphonobacter sp. | reverse complement strand
AGGTAGTGAATTACGAGAAACTTGACAATAAAACCCCAACCTCGCAAGCCTTTGGTTCCGGCTATAAGCTTAGTGGCAAAACCTTTACGTTCCTGAATTCATCACCGTTGTTTAGTAGCAATACGAATGCCAGTAATGGGTATTTGCCGCTGGGAGGCAAGTTTAATCGGTTGGTATTTCAGGTGGAAAGCCTTTCCTCTAGCTTTAATTACTCTTCGAGTAACACGACGCTTTATTACGTAAACAAGCAGGGAGTCGTAAATTCCAAAAATTACGGCAGTATTGTTTTTGACAAAAGAAACGATTTCAACTGGGTGCTGAATATTTCCGAGGACGTACTGACCGATGGTTGCATGGGCATCATTGGGATTACCAGTGCCAACGCGACCTCGCGGCTGACCTTCAAATTCAAAGACGTATACGTGGCCTTGGGTACCGAGCGGGGCTACAAGTTCTCGGGCGTGTACAGTGCGGCAGATAGTTACTTGATGGATTGCCTGGATGACATTACGTATACGTCGCTTGACTTTACGAATGTTACCAATATACCGGTTCAAACCAACTGGCACGCGGCGGCGGCTAATAAAAATGGTCTGTATTACGTGCAAACCAGTACGGTAAGTGACAAAACTAACGTAGTCAACGGGCAAAGCTGTACGAAACTTGAACTCAGCGAGGGAGGCGGCGATTTCTATGCTCCTCAAAGTTTTACTGCGATTTCGGCAACATTCCGTAATACGCTGAGTGGACTAAAAATGATCGTTCTACCCTTTGAAGCTACTATTCCGAGTGGTGTAAAAGCGTACACGCTGGAGTTTGCTGATTCGAAAGTAATTGGGAGAGTCATAACTACCGGAAAAATTCCTGCGAATACCACCGATTTGGTGAGTGGAAGCGGAGCTTATGTGTTTGAAGGAGCAGGATTAATTGCTTCCTCCAGGCAACAGGTTACTACTCCGTCACCCAACCTAAACGAGAAAAAACTAGCCCTTGCGGTAGAGGCAGGAATAACTACGGGCATATACGTTGGAGTCCCGATTCCATTGGGCAGCTAGTCCCTGACCAGTACCAATGGCGTAGGATCATTCAGCCGGGTTACCAGTGCTTCTCAGCCAGCCATCCAATCCTTTAATGCGTACCTGACCCCAGGTTTGCCGACTACGGCAGCAAGTTTAGAGCTGGAATTGATCGATCAGCCCCTGCCCGTTAGTCTGGGAAAATTTACGGCTAAATCGGTTGAGGATGGCGTACAACTCGATTGGATTACTTATGCTGAAAAGAATAACCGGGGCTTCGATGTACAAAGAAGTGAAGACGGAAAAACGTTCGAAACCATTGGCTTTGTCACGGGGAACGGCACGAGCGTAAGAGAGCACAAGTATCGCATGACTGACGCTTCGCCCTGGACCGGTACCCGTTATTACCGACTCAAGCAACTGGATCTGGACGGAATCTATCAGTATTCTCCTATTCGAGCGGTACAAAAGCAAACGCTGACGTCCTTACGTGTGTATCCTAATCCAGTAAAAGATTTCCTAACCATTGACTTTAATGGGAATAAGTTAACCGGATCATTGGTCATTATCGACGCCGTAGGACGAACGGTTTTTCAATCCCAACTAGATCAGGTCGAACAGAAGGTAATTGACGTATCAAAACTAGCCCCGGGTATGTATCATTACCATGCGGATCAGTTCAAAGGAAAGTTTATAAAATAAATACGGACTACTTCTTGAGTTAAGATTTTTCAAAAGAAAGGAGTGATTTTCTATACTTAGAAAGTCACTCCTTTTCTTATAAAATAAGTTACGTAATAGGGGTAAAATCAGATAACTATATAGGATAATAATGGAATCTAATTAAACTGATGTATAAAAGAAAGTATTCGTGTTTTTTATCTGACCTTTAAAAAGAATTTTTTATGCGTTACGATTGAAAACCAAAATCAGCTTCAGTAACTAGATGAGAAGTTAGCATAGACCGATTGAGTTTTCTCTAAAGCAAGATGCTGAACCTTCCAGCAATGAAGGCGTCTCTTTAACTTAATTTTCTAACGAATGCCGCCGGGGGTAGATGCTGCACGAACAGGTAACGGCCAGAAAAGGGACTTGTAGAGGCAAATGATACCGTATCGTCCAATTTTATCGCCTATTTTTTATGAAATTTGACTCTTTTGAACATTTGTAGCATTTATTTTCACAAATCTTCTCCTGCTAAACTTCCGGATAGAACTACATTTGTTCAATGATTAGTTAAAAAATATATCAGAAAAGTTATGAAGTAATTCCTGCATGTGATGGGAGTACTCTTCGTGAAAAATAAATTGTCATTTTGACAAATAATATCAAAAAATGCTTTTAACCGTCTTCCATAAGTGGTTAAAGTAGATAATGCAAACCGTCAATTTTTTATTAAATACATCGTATGCATTCAGTAGCGTATAGATGAATTCGTTCGATTTGAACCCATGCGTATTTATCAACTTAACCCTATAACTCTATGAAATAGTCCTGCATTACCCTACTCCTCAAAAAAGATAGCTACGCAATGTTTTATTGGTTACCCGTTCCATTTAACTCCGCTACAGAAACATTCTCCTGAGAAGAATGGTGAGGAAACTTTGCTCTTTTAGGCTGATGTGAACTAATTAAAATCGTAAACACTATGCATCATTTTTCTACAATTCATAATGCCCGCAGCTGGAATATAAAAACCCTAGTGTTGCGAGTATTATTGATGGTCTTACTGGCTCAAGTCAGTATGGCTGAACCTACCAAACCCACTCATCTTGGTAGTAATACGAAGGTAGTTCCTTCGCGTAAGTATGCCGTCGATAAAGAAATTAGAGGTCGGATTACGGGAGATACCGGAGAGGGACTTCCCGGGGTGAACATCCTGATCAAAGGAACGACCCGCGGTACGACTACCGATCAGGACGGTAATTATAGACTGACGCTTCGGGACGGCGATACGGCCCTGATTTTTTCATTGGTTGGTTATGCTACCAAAGAAGTAGTCGTTGGATCACAGACGGTCGTAGATGTGATCCTGTCGAATGACGATAAGGTATTAAACGAAGTCGTAGTAGTCGGGTACGGTACCCAGCGTCAGGAAGCGGTAACGGGTTCAGTGGTTTCAGTGACGGGCAACGTCATGCGGGAAGTACCGGCGGCCAACTTAACGCAGGCCTTGCAAGGACGGGTAGTAGGGGTGGAGATTTCACAGACCTCAACTAAACCCGGAGCCGCGATGGAAATTCTGATTCGTGGTCAGCGGTCTCTCCGGGCGGATAATGCCCCTTTGATCGTACTGGACGGTATTCCTTTCTCGGGATCGATCACGGATATCAACGCGAACAACATCAAAAGCATTGATATTCTTAAGGATGCTTCGGCAACGGCTATCTATGGTTCTCGCGGAGCCAACGGGGTTATTTTGATTACGACCAATACCGGCAAACGCGGACAGAAAGCTACGTTTTCCTACAATGGATTCCATGGCCCCAAAACCGTTTTTGCGAAATATCCGATGATGAATGGTCCGGAGTTCGCTGCTCTGCGGGCCGCGAGTCTTCAGCGATTCCAAAATACGATTGATGAATCCAATGACGTAAATACCGATTGGCAGGATAAAGTGTACCGTACCGGACTTATGTCTAGCCACGATATTAATGTGTCAGGAGGTACCGAAAAGGGAAGCTATTCCTTCGGGCTGGGTTACTACCGGGAAAATGCCGTAGTTCCCCTGCAGGATTACTCACGTTACTCGCTTCAGGCTTCGATCACTCAGGATATTAACAAGCATTTCCGGATCGGTTTTTCAACCAATTCTAACTTTACGGTCAGTAATGGCAACAATAGCCCGGCCGTAGGAATGGCTCTGGGACGATCGCCAATTGCGAATCCGTATAATGCGGATGGTACCATGAAAACCCTGATTCAGGAGCAAACATCGGGTCCGCAGTGGGTGCCTTCCTTAGAACGGTTCAACTCGCTAGGGGACAGCTACATTGATCAAACCCGGGCGTATGGTTCGTACAATACGGTATTCGCGGAAATACAGATTCCTGGGGTTACGGGGCTGAAATACCGAGCTAACCTGGGTTTGAACTACCGTCAAAGTACGAGTGGTAATTACACCGGCGAGGGCGTTTTCAGTGGTAACCCACTCAACGAATCTACGGCGGGTATTGGCAATTCGCATACTCTTAACTGGGCGATTGAAAACCTGTTGACCTACGATCGTAAATTCGGAAAACACGAGATTAATGCGGTAGGCTTGTACTCCGCTCAGCAGAACACGTTCAATTCCTCGTCCATTGGAGCTCGAGATATTCCTTCCGATGCCTTCCAGTTTTATAACCTGGGTCGGGCCGACGGAGTGATCACGGTAAACCCTGCTAACCAGGGCTATAACCAATGGGGATTATTATCCTACATGGGACGCGTGATGTACTCCTTCGATGATCGGTATATGCTGAGTGTAACGTTCCGGGCCGATGGTTCCTCTCGTTTGGCCAAAGGACACCAATGGAATGCGTATCCCGCTATCTCGGCCGGATGGAATATCTCCAAGGAGCAATTTATGGCTGGTGTTACGAAAATCAACCAGTTGAAACTTCGGGTGGGTTACGGTCAAACGTCCAATCAGGCCGTAAACCCCTACGAAACGCTGGGACTATTGGCAACCCGACCCTATAACTTTGGGCCTTCTGAATACGCTACGGGCTTCTACGTATCCAATGCTCCAAACCCACGCTTGGGATGGGAGTTCTCTAATACGATCAACCTGGGTCTGGATTTCAAGGCGTTCAATAACCGCCTGTCTGGTACGATTGAACTGTACGAGCAGCAAACCAAAAATGTACTCTTAGGCGTGGGCTTACCCCCAACCTCAGGCGTAGGCGGATACACGGCTAACATTGGTCAGACGCAGAACAAAGGTTTTGAATTCAACTTGAATGGTACGGTCCTGGAAAATGTAAATGGCTGGACCTGGGATGTTGGATTTAACATCTATGCCAACCGTAACAAGCTGGTTTCGCTGGCTTCCGGACAACAACGGGATGAAGGAAACTGGTGGTTTGTAGGCCATCCGATCAACGTAATTTATGATTACGAGAAAATTGGACTTTGGCAGGAAAACGATCAATTCCGTAATGTTTATGAACCCGGTGGTAATGCTGGTATGATCCGCGTAAAATACACGGGCGAATACAATTCAGATGGAGCACCCACCCGGGCTATCAATCCGACCGATCGGCAAATTCTGAATATGCAACCCAATTTCCAGGGTGGTTTCAATACCCGCGTTGCTTACAAAGGATTTGATCTGAACATCGTGGGCGTATTCAAAAATGGCGGCTTGCTCAACAGTACGCTGTACGGTTCATCGGGTTACTTGAATAACCTGAACTCTCGGGCCGGAAACAACGTACGCGTCGATTACTGGACGCCGGATAACACGGGAGCCAAGTATCCCGCTCCAGGTGGTATCGGGGGAGATAACCCGAAATACGGTAGTACGTTGGGTTATTTCGATGCTTCCTTCCTGAAGATTCGTACCATGACGCTGGGTTACAACGTGAACAGCAAAGTACTGGGACGTGTAGGAATGAACACCCTTCGCCTCTACTTCACGGCACAAAATCCATTTGTCATGTTCTCGCCGTATAACCGCGAGTCGGGAATGGACCCAGAAACCAACTCCTATGGTAACGAAAACGCCGCAGTACCCTTGTCTTCGGCACTCAGACGTATTCTGACCATCGGCACCAACACGCCGTCCACCAGAAACTATATCGTAGGTGTCAATCTGACTTTCTAAAAAACTTACTATGAAACGTTTACGTATAAAGAACCTGAAAACAGTAGCGGCGTTAACGCTGTTGTTATCAAGCTGCACCAAGATCTTAGACGAAAAACCCCGGGCCATCTACACGCCTGATTACTTCAAGACCGAAAAAGGGGTATACGGCGGGTTAACGGGTATGTATGCTCACTTGCGTTGGATTTTTGGGAATGCCTACTTCTATAACTCCTGCATGACCGGTACCGATGAGGCTACCTGGGGTGCCAGCGGCGGCGGAAGCGGCTTTCAAACGCACGACCTTTCGGGTACGCAGTTAATTACGCCCCAGGCGAGTGATGCCAGCAACATCTGGTACAATGCCTTTCCGAACATCAATACGGCCAATGGGGTGATTGAAAACGCGACCGCCGTAGGTATTTCTGAAGCATTAATTGCGGAAGCCCGGTTTTTCAGAGCGTTTGACTACTTCATGCTGGTGCAAACCTTCGGCGGCGTACCGCTCGATCTGGGCTCTGGTGAATTAGCGTTCAACATCTCGACGCTGCGTACTTCCAAACGTAATACCGTACCTGAAGTCTATACCAAAGTGATTTTCCCGGATCTGGTGAAGGCGGTAAACGATCTGCCGGCAACTGGCCGTGTGGTTGGCGGTGTAACGAAAACGGTGGCAAGCCTGTACCTGTCCAAAGCTTATTTGACGTACGGATGGTGGCTGCAAAACCCTAACAACATTCCTACGTATCCGGCAACTAACCGTACGGATCCAGATGGTCACGATGCTCAGTGGTATTTTCAGAAAGCCTACGACGTAGCGACGCAGGCCATTGCTAATCCGGGACCTTTCCGACTGCAGGATACCTACTATGACGTAAACGTGGGCTCGAATGATCGGAACAGTGAAATTCTCCTGTACGCTGACCATACTGAAACAAGTGAGCTTTACAATGGCTCCAGCCTGTCGTACGCTGGGGGTGGGGACGCGGATAACTTCGCCAGCTGGATGCTAACCTGGAATTATACCAGCATCACCAGCTCAAAAACCAACTGGAGTTCTCCCAGTACGGTCAATTCAGTACAGCGGGAGGCTGTTCAGTCGTTGGGTCGTCCCTGGGTACGGATGGCTCCGCCGCACGAAGTATTTAACAAGACGTTTGCGGATAAAACCAACGATTCCCGTTACGATGGTACATTCACCACGGCCTACCGGGGTAACTGGCCCAGAGCTGGCGTTACCAATGAATTCCTGTACAACGCGAACAATTTGCAGGTTCGTCCCGGTGATGCCATCTTGACCTTCCTGGATCAGGATCCTGGTACACCCATCGATTACTCCAATTCGGTGTACAAAAGCAGCGTGGGCGTGGGCGTATTGCCCGGTCGGGCTGATTACGTAGTAGGTCCCAGTGGTATCAGTCGCCTGGTGTATCCGGGGCTTTGGAAGCTGGGTCCGTACCGTACCGACAATGGTACTGGATTAGGCCAGCCTAATGCGGCCAGCACGCGTCCCTTCAATGTTGCTAAGTTCTCAGAACTTTATTTCGTTGCGGCAGAAGCGGCAGTAAAAGGAGCAACGACACAAGCCGGAAAAACGGCACGGGATCTCATCAATGTGATTCGGGCCCGGGCGGGTAAATGGCGTTGGAGCAATCAGGGCAACGTGGCTAAAGTAGTTGACAACAGTGCAGCCATGATTGCGGCTACCCCAGCGGCGATTGATATAAACTATATTTTGGCCGAGCGTTCGAGAGAATACTACGGCGAAGGTTACCGCTGGTATGATCTGGTACGGACGCAGAGCTGGAAAGAAATCGCTGCGACCTACACCATCTGTGGACCTAACGTAGGTGATCATACGCCCGCTAAATTCACCCGAAAAATCGAAAATTATCACTTCCTGAGACCTATTCCTCAAGGACAGCTCGATAATATGGATATGCCAGCTGCTGATAAAGCGGCCTACCAGAATCCCGGTTATTTATAAGCTTAGGTTCCAATCCGCAAAAGCTCGTCTGTATGGACGGGACGAAGAAAGAGGGGTATCCCTCTTTCTTCGTTTAAAAGCATTCAATCCTCAAATTCATTAATTTGCTCATTACTAGTGGTTAACCTATGAAAACGTATTACTCCTTAATTATCCTGTGGTTTTCTCTGAGCACTATAGCCTGGGCTCAAAACGCTGATAACGTACTAACTCAGCAAGAAAGCTCAGAGGGATGGAAACTACTTTGGGACGGTAAAACGACAAACGGCTGGAAAAGCTCTGGCTCCGAGGCCTTTCCAGCGAAGGGCTGGAACGTAGAAGAGGGGGTACTGAAAGTACTCAAGGACGGCAAAGGCGGTGATATTATCACAACCAAAACCTACAAAAACTTTATTCTCAAAGCTGATTTTAAACTAACGGAAGGGGCCAATAGTGGCATCAAGTATTTTGTCAATCGGGGTGGTATTGGCTGTGAATATCAGATACTTGATGACGTTAGACATCCTGACGCGAAGGCCGGGGTGGCCGGAAATCGAACCCTGGGTTCGTTATACGATCTGATTGCGGCCCCCGCCACCAAACCGTACCGCACGCAGGAATTCAATACGGCAATGATTATAGTGCAGGGTAATCACGTTGAACATTGGCTGAATGGGGTGAAAATCGTTGACTACGAGCGTAATAATCAGATGTGGCGGGCCTTGGTCAATTACAGCAAATACAAAGGATTCCCTGATTTCGGAGATGCCGCTCAGGGACACTTCTTATTGCAGGATCACGGCGATGAGGTCTGGTTTAAGAATATCAAGATATTGGAAAAGTAAAAGAGAGATAGCGTTTTGATGAATGCTACTTAATCTGGACGGAGATATGGCTTATGTAGTCGTTTACGTCAATTTTTTAACTTAATACGTAACTTTCGTACCAATCTAAACCGAATGCATGCAGGGCAAGGCGTAGACCGGAAAGCTCTGCATCAGAACCACACAAAACCGTTATGCAAATCGAAAGACGGCAATTCTTAACGACCGTATCCCTGGCGGGTGCGGCTACTTTGTTTTCCGGAAATCCACTTCTGGCGGCAACGACACCGAAAAAAGACAAACTGGGCATCGCTCTGGTGGGGCTGGGGTATTACAGCACAGACTTACTGGCCCCGGCCCTGCAAATGACCGAAAAATGTTATCTGGCTGGCATTGTAACGGGAACGCCGGCCAAGGCCCAGCAATGGAAAGCGAAGTATAATCTGGCGGACAAGAACATCTACAACTACCAGAACTTCGATCAGATTGCCAATAATCCCGATATCGATATCGTCTACGTCGTACTACCTCCGTCCATGCACCGGGAGTATGTCGTCAGGGCTGCCAAAGCGGGCAAACACGTGTTTTGTGAAAAACCCATGGCTCCCTCCGTGGCGGATTGTGAGGCCATGATTAAAGCCTGTGCCGACAATAAAGTAAAACTGGCCATTGGGTACCGTTGTCAGCACGATCCTAATATTCAGGCGGTTATGAAAATGGCCAAAGAGCAAAAGTTTGGTAAGGTAAAAATGGTCAATAGCGCTGCAGGGTATTTTGATGCCCGAACCGACCATTGGAAGCAGAAAAAGGCACTCGGCGGTGGTGTAATGGGCGATATGGGCGTATATGCCTTACAGGGAGCCAGACTCGCTACGGGCGAAGAACCCATTAGCGTCATCGCTCAGGCTTCCACGACGCGGCCTGATATTTATAAGGAAGTGGAAGAAACCATGATGTTCATGCTGGATTTTCCGAGTGGAGCACGGGCGGCCTGTCAAACCAGCTTTGGTATCAACATGAACTATCTGCAAGTGAATTACGAGAAAGGCTGGCTGAAACTCGAACCTCAGTCGGGTTATCTGGGTAATAAAGGAAGTATGTCGGACGGAACGAAGATCGATTTCCCCATCCAGAATCAGCAAGCGAAACAACTCGATGAGGATTGTCTGGCTATCCTGAACAATACGGCTTTAATTGCTCCCGGCGAAGAAGGATTGCGGGACATCAGAGTCGTAGAAGCCATCTATAAATCAGTAGCTTCGGGCAAGAGTGTTAAAATTTAAGGGTTTTTGCTTTTTGGAACGAGTAAGGACAAGGGAATATTCCTACGATGGCTTGTCTTATATAAATAGGTATTTCGTCCCGCAAACACGGCTGGTCATTTAGTCCGTATGCATCCCATGCCGGCACGCCCGCCGCTGACTTCCTCTAACTCAGGCCACCGCATTGCCGAGGATGTCAGCGGCGTTCGCGATAGGACGGGGATCGGTTTTATGCCGTCCATGCAGGTATTTGCTTGTATTCCAACAACTAACTAACATAAATTACTGTCAGAAGAAAACCTCTCCCGCCCGTAAGCAACGGAACGACCTACGACAGCCGCAATGCGTTGGCCCCAAGCAGGCGGGCGTTAGTCGTGGAGAGGGCCAGCCTGGAAGGCTTACGGGCTACTAGTCAGCCTTGTCAAAAGAGGCGAACCGAGTCTATGTGAATAACAAATCTCTCCCCAAAGCAAACCCATTGAATAAATAAGATACGGAACAACCCGCTAAGAAGGACCAAACTCCCTCTAGGTGAATAACGAAAGCTACCCAAAGCAAAATCAGGGAATACAAATAGCTGCTACCAACTTAATAAGATACCCAACCGGCATGAATTAATCCCTAATTCGACAAATTCTTCGCATTTCGATACTCCGACGGCAGCATATTAAACTGACTTTTAAAAGACTTGGTGAAGTAATTTGCATTCGGGAATCCTACGGAATAGGCAATCTGCGAAATATTCAGATCACTCTTCTCCAGCAACGTTGCGGACTTCTCCAGTTTAACTGACCGAATATATTCCACGGGCGTTTTTCCAGTTAATTCCAGCAATTTAATGTAAAGCGACCCCCGGCTAATAACTAAGTGTTTAATAAGGTTTTACACGCTCAGTACCGAACTGTTGATATGCTCGTCAATGAAAAAGGCGATGTCTTTCAAGAGTTTTTCATTCGCTGATTCTACTTCAACCTCGGGCGAAACCAGGTTAATCCGTTTAGAGTAGTAGCCCTTCGAAACGCGATTTAAGGCCAGGAGGTTATTCACTTTCGCATTCAAAATCTCATAGTTGAACGGCTTCGTCAGGTAGTCATTCGCCCCGGATAAAAGACCCCGGAGTTGTTGCTGATCTCCCGTAGAGGCCGTTAGCAGAATCAAGGGGATATGGCTGGTTCGCTTGTCCGATTTTACTTTCTGACTGAATTCAATCCCGTCCACGTGCGGCATCGCAATGTCGCTAATAATCAAGGTCGGATGGGTGGAAAGCGTTTTTTGCCAGCCTTCCCGGCCATCAGCGGCTTCAAAAACGTTGTACTGTCCTTTGAGTCGTTCGACCAGAAAATGCCGGAATTCTTCATTATCCTCCACCACCAGAATGCGATCCGCCGTATCGATCCCACTCGGTCCCAGAGCTTGTTTTCCGGGTAGCAAGGGTTTTGATTCCACGATTTCTTCGGGTAAAAATACCTTTTGAGAGGCCTCGGCCAGCGGCAGGTAAATAATGAACGTGCTTCCTTTGCCGGGCTCACTATCCACGGATAGTTTTCCGCCGTGCATCAGTACAAACTCCTGAGCAATGGATAAGCCAATACCACTTCCCTGATTGATAAAACCCTTAGATTCTTCCTGATAGAATCGTTCAAAAATGTGCAGGTGCTTAGCCTGGGAAATGCCAATACCCGTATCCGATACGGCAATGCAGAACCAGTGCTGGTCCGGATTACGATCGTCTACCTGCGAAAAGACTTTGAGTTTGATTTTTCCGCCTTTGGGCGTGAATTTGAAGGCATTCGAAAGCAAGTTATACAGTACGCGTTCAATCTTATCAAAGTCCAGCGTAAGATCCAGATCGGGTACAAAACTCTGGAATACAAAATCAATGTGTTTTTTCTCCGACAGATCCTGGAAGGAGTCGCAGGTTTCTTTGGCAAAAGCGACCACATTTCGGGTAGAGACCTGTAGCGTCTGTTCCTGCTGTTCGATTTGCTTGAAATCCAGCAGTTGATTTACCAGATTAAGCAGACGCTTGGAGTTTCGATCGATGGTCTGCAACTGGGAGTCAATAGCGGACTCGTGTTTCTTGGCTAAAATACCTTCCAGTGGAGCCAGAATCAGAGAAATGGGCGTACGGAACTCGTGACTCAGGTTAGTAAGAAACTTGATTTTCATTTGATCCAGATCCCGAATCCGCTGTACTTCCCGCTGCTGCTGCTCTTCCGCAAATTTCTTTTTGATCTTCTGAATCCCCCGACGACGGAGCGACCAGATCGTAAAACCTGCTGCCAGGATGTAAAAAGCATAGGCGTAGTAGGTGAGATAAAAGGGTGGGTTAACTATAATTTGTATCGAGGCTCCGTTCGGGTTCCAGACATTGCCGTGAATGGTGGTTTGAACCTCGAAAGTATATTCCCCAGGGTTCAGGTTCGTATAATGAGCGACGGTCGTGGTGCCCGCATAGTACCATTCTTCCTGGTAGCCTTTCAACCGATACCGATAGATATTCTGGTGAGCATTGGTATAATTGAGGGAGGCGTAGCTGATCGAGAAATTCTGTTTGTAATCCAAATGAATGGACTTGGCCAGTGAAATGTGCTCGGACGTAATACTGGAATCCGCAGCAGTAATGGTTTTGTTTCCTACTTTCAGGTCCGTGAATAAAATGGGGTGTGACAGGGCACTTTGCTTGATATTGCTAGTAGTCAGGAAATTGAATCCGTGGATCCCGCCAAAAAATAAGGTATTATCCGACGTACGAATACCCGAGCCAAACGCAAAGATGTCGTCCTGAAGCCCATTGTGTGAGGTGTAATTAGTAAACCGATTGGCTCCTTGTTCCAGGCTACTGATGCCTTTGTTGGTAGTCACCCAGATTCTACCTTCCTGATCTTCAAGAATTTTGTTTACGATGCTGCTAGGCAATCCTTTTTCCGCCCCATACCGCACAAAGGAATGAGAAGCTGAATCAAACCGGGCGAGTCCTCCGCCATTCGTTCCGACCCACATGTTGCCCTTTCGATCGTAATGAAGAGCCGTGATTCGGTTACTGGGAAGATGACTGTTTCCCTTGTCGTAACGGAAGACTTTCTGAGTCAACGGATTATACACCGCAACCCCCGTTCCCAGCGATCCAATCCAGAGATTACCCTGGCTATCTTCTTCAACGGCCCGGATGTACCCATTCAGTGGAATGAGGGAGGGTTTAGGTTTAGAGGGCGGATTCAGATAGGTAAACTCCTTTCGGACAGGGTCATAACAGTTTAGTCCCCCTCCGTTCGTGCCGATCCATACCATGCCCCGCTGGTCCGTTTTTACGCAGAAAATATCATTGTGATTGAGGTGGGTGGGGGAGGGGCCCATCTTGAATTGTTGACTTTTCCCCGTAGTGGCGTCTAGCAAAAACAGCCCTTCCTGAAACGTACCAATCCAGACTTGCTGACGGGGAGCCTGCGTCATACAGAGAATGGCTAGATTGGGCAAGGGCGTTCCTTCGCTTGAATACAGATTAATCCGATTAAAGTGATTGGTTCTGCGGTTGTACAGATTCAATCCGCCGCCGTCCGTTCCGATAAACAGATCTCCGTTGGCTTTTTCAGCAAAAGACGTCACAAAGGGAGCACTCAAACTGGCGTTATCACCGGGCCGACTCCGTTGCAGGCCAAACAGGGTCAGGTTTTTATCGTATTTATTGACGCCGCCCTGATACGTGCCCAGCCAGGTAATACCTCTAGGATCAATTAGTATGCATTTGACGGATTTATTGGCTAGGCTATACGGGCTGTTGGGGTTCGGCAGGTATCGCTCCGCGTGACCCGTTTCAACGTCCAGAATGCTTAATCCCATCTCCGTACAAATCCATAACTTATGATTCTCATCAGCCGCGATGGCGTAGATGAGGTTATTACTGATGGATTTGGGATCTTCTTTTTTGAAACGAAAGGTTTCAAAGCCACTACCATCCGGTAATAGCCGATTAAGTCCGTTTTGCGTACCTACCCACAGGTTTCCCCGTTTGTCCTGAGCAAGCGACATGATGGTACTGCTAGTCAAACTTTTAGGGTTTTGAGGATCGTGAAAAAAGGCCTTTATCTGATTGGTTTGTTTTTGATAGACATACAGGCCGTCATTGGTGGCAATCCAGATTCGGTTTTGTTGGTCTTCGAAGACACGACGGCAGGGTTTTCCATCACTTAATGCGTATCCGTTTACGCTGGGAGTCGTGACTTTTAGCGTTTTAGGATCGATGTTGAAAACGCCCGAGTGCGTACCAACCCAGATCATTCCCTGCTGATCACTACAAATCGAATACACATTCAGTCCGACATTAATCCGGATGAATGAATCCTTCTTTCGATCGTATAAATGGAGCGACCCCTCAATGGAACCCACCCAGAGACGACCTTCCCGATCCTCATGCAAAGCGGATACATCATTGGAGCCTAAGCTGGTAGGATCCGCGTCGCTATGGCGATAAACAGTGAAATTAGAACCGTTGTATTTATTGAGTCCATCTTCCGTAGCAAACCAGAGCAGACCGTACCGATCTTTCAGAATGGCAGCAACGGTGTTTGAGGAAAGCCCATCTTTCGTGGTAATCGTGGTAAACATCAACGGTTGGGATTCCCCAAACGCCTTGAACTGGAAAAGAATGATGAGAGTACTCAGTAAAATTTTGTATAGGATGTTCATGAACCTCATTTAATCGTATTAGGGTAAATGCTTAGGGCATCGCAGGAGGTTTCCTTCTATACCATCTCTGGGAAAATAGAAGCGTATGGTAGTATAAGACAAATATAATTATTTATTAGTATAATCATGGAAATAGCTTGAGTAAGATAGGATGAGTTAAACTAATTATGCGATTCTTGAAAATGATCAACCAAAGCCAGGAGCTGTAAAATACCCATATCCCTCATACGAGAAGGTGTAAAGGGAAGGCTTGTTTGCTTCAGTATTGTTTTCACGGTTAAATCCATACGTATGGGGTGTCTGCATGAACGTGTAAGTAATTAAGTTCCGGTTTTTAAACATTTGTATCACTCTTTTATACATCTGTTCTCACAGGTGCGGAGCCTTACCGGATACTTTTGTTAAACTAATTCTTTAAAAAGTCATGGTTTTAGGCTTCATGGATAAGTCTGTAAACTACGAATGCTTTCCTAACGACTTAGCCTACCTAAACCAGCGTTCATTGATTGGATAGAAAGCAGACATGAACATTAGAATACTCATTGCCGTAGGAGTGCTTTGGCTATCAACGGCACACGCTCAGCAGATCGTATCGACCAAACCTACCGCTTTCGCCCTAACCCAATCGGTCATTTATGTCGATGCCAACGAGGCGGAGCTGGTGCAGACATCGGCTCAGTTGCTACAAAAAGACATTGAACTCGTGACGGGCCATCAGCTACCGATTGTTCATACCCTCGCCAAGGTTAAGCAAAATGTAATTGCAATCGGTACGCCCGGACAATCCGCCTGGATAAAGCAACTCGTAGCCAGTAAGAAATTCAATCCTTCTAAGCTGCCGGGTGGCTGGGAGGCGTACCATGTTCAAACGCTGCAAAAACCGACGCCTGCGATTGCTCAGGCTCTGGTTATTAGCGGAAGTGATCGACGAGGCGTGGCGTACGGGGTTTTCGAACTCTCCCGTCAACTGGGCGTGTCTCCCTGGCATTGGTGGGCCGATGTACCAGTGAAAAAACAAAGCGAAATCTACCTGCTTAACAATGTAATTGTTAGCGACGCTCCCCAGGTAAAATATCGGGGCATCTTTCTGAATGACGAGGCACCGGCTTTATCTGGCTGGACGAAAGAGAAATTTGGGGGCTTCAACCACAAGTTTTACGAAAAAGTATTCGAACTCATCCTGCGGTTGAAGGGCAATTACCTCTGGCCAGCGATGTGGGGAAACGCCTTCTACGCGGATGATTCGCTAAACATACGAATGGCCGAGAAGTACGGAATCGTAATCGGTACCTCCCATCACGAACCCCTGATGCGTGCTCACGATGAGTGGCGTCGATTCGGAAAAGGTCCCTGGAATTACGAGCAAAATAAGCAGGAATTGAGTCGGTTTTGGCGGGAAGGCATGCAGCGGGCCACAAATGAGAAAATCGTGAGTGTAGGTATGCGGGGCAACGGCGATGAACCCATGTCGCGGGAAACCGCAACGGCTTTACTTGAACAAATCGTCAAAGATCAGCGGGAAATTATCACGGAAGTAACGGGGAAAGGGGCCGAGCAAACCCCGCAACTCTGGGCCTTGTACAAAGAAGTGCAGGATTACTACGACAAGGGGATGCGAGTACCGGACGACGTGACCCTGCTGCTGTGCGATGATAACTGGGGCAACCTTCGCAAGCTTCCAGCCCCGACAGCCAAAGCTCGCAAAGGAGGCTACGGCATTTATTACCATTTTGACTACGTGGGCGGTCCCAGAAATTACAAATGGCTGAATACTAATCCGCTGCCCCGGATTTGGGAACAGATGCATCTGGCCTGGCAGCATGACGTCAAAAATATCTGGATTGTGAACGTAGGGGACTTAAAACCCATGGAGTTTCCGATCTCCTTCTTCCTGGATTACGCCTGGAACCCGGATCGGATTGCAGCCGACCAGTTGCAGTCGTATACCGAAACCTGGGCAGCGGCTCAGTTTGGCGAGACGCACGCCCGTGACATTGCTTTTATGTTAGCCCAGTACGCCAAGTACAATGCCCGAAGAAAACCCGAATTGCTGGATGCCAAAACCTACTCGCTGGAAACCGGCGAATGGGCAAAAGTGGTGGCGGATTATAACCAGCTGTTAGCCAAAGCGGAAGCTTTAAACCAGCAAATCCCGACGGAATACCGGGATGCCTTTTTTCAACTGGTACTGCACCCCATCCAGGCCTGTGCCAACCTCAATGCGATGTATTATTACGTAGCTCTCAATACCGAGGCCTACCAGCAAAAGTGGAAGCAGACTAATGCGTACGCTGACAAGGTGGAAGAGCTGTATGCCAACGATTCGCTCATTACGCAGCGGTATCATCAGCTCAACAACGGTAAATGGAATCATTTGATGAGTCAGACGCACATTGGCTATACCAGCTGGCAACAGCCCAACGTGCAGCGAATGCCGAAAGTGATGCGTCTAGCCGCGAATGAAGGTACCGAAAAACCATTGCCCCAAGCCCAAACGAATCAGCAAGCGAAAGAGCTGGCAAAGACTTCGGGACATGCGTTTTATCAGGATGAAAAACGGGGTATCTCCATCGAAGCCGACCATTTTTCAAGAGCGATTCATTCCAACGTGGTAACCTGGAAGGTGTTACCCGACCACGGCCGAACGGGTTCGGCCCTTACGGCTTTCCCGGTGACGGCCCCGGAGCAAAAACCCGAAGGCAACGCCCCTCACGTGGAATACGATGTCGATACGTACTCCGCCGGCGAGGCTACCATTCACGCGTATTTTTCCCCCAGTCTAAATTTCTACAGCTCGGAAAAGGGCTTGCAGTACGCGGTTTCGGTCGATGATGAGCCTGCTCAGATCATCAGTATCAACCAGGAGGACAAAACCAGCGACCGCGGCATCTGGAATAAGTGGGCGGGTAACAATATCATTATCAAAACCAGCAAACACGTTTTTGACAAACCGGGGAAACATACGCTGAAGTTCTGGCTAGTCACTCCGGGCGTGGTGCTTCAAAAACTGGTGGTTGATTTTGGCGGCGTTGAGCAAAGCTATTTAGGTCCAGAAGAGACCCTCTATCAAACGAAAACTAACTAATCTGTATGCGATTTAAATATACACCCCTTTTTCTACTGGGGCTGACCAGTTTGGCGATGACGCATTTCAAGCCGGAAACCAGGCCAGCAATGTCAATAAACCTGCCCTCTCTTAAAGAGGTTTACAAAGACTATTTCCTGATCGGGACGGCTTTGAACGCGGGTCAGATTGATGAGAAAAACCCTAAAGAAATTCAATTAGTTACGGAACAGTTCAACGCGGCCACCCCCGAAAACATCATGAAGGCGGAAGTGATCCATCCGCGTTGGGATCAGTATGACTTCACTTATGCCGACAAGCTGGTGGAGTTTGGCAAGAAAAACAAATTGGCCATCAATGCCCATACCTTAATCTGGCACAGTCAGTTACCCGGCTTCGTACGGAAAATTAAAAGCACGGATTCGCTTCAGTTGTTTTTCAAGAACCATATTCAGACGGTGGCTGGTCGGTATCGCGGGAAAGTTCAGTCCTGGGATGTGGTGAACGAGGCCTTGAACGAGGACGGAACGCTTCGGAAATCCATTTTCCTGAACCGACTGGGTGAAAATTATATTACGGAAGCCTTCAAGTTGGCTCAGGAAGCTTCGCCCGAAACCGATCTGTACTACAACGATTACAACAACGAGCAACCGGCCAAACGGGCGGGCTGTATCGCCATCATCAAAAAAATCCAGGCAGCGGGCGTCCGGATTGACGGCGTAGGCATTCAGGGCCACTGGCACGCGGGTAAAATTCCCTTACAGCACATTGAAGAGAGTATTCTCCAGTATTCGGCCCTGGGCATCAAAGTGGCCATTACCGAGCTGGACATTGAGGTACTGAAACGCGATTTTCAGGGAGCCGAAGTAAGTCAGCAAATGAAAAACGACAAAGGCCTGAATCCCTATCCGAATGCCTTGCCGGATTCGCTGCAACAGAAACTCGCCAGTGATTATGAGGCCTTGTTCAAGCTATTCATCAAGCATAAAGACAAGATTTCACGCGTGACGTTCTGGGGCGTTCATGACGGACAAAGCTGGCTGAATGGCTGGCCCGTACGGGGTCGGACCAACTACCCCTTGTTGTTTGACCGTCAGTATAACCCCAAGCCAGCTTTTTACAAAGTAATTCAGGCGAATCAATAGTAAACCCCGCACCTAATCGTATGGAACCGCACGTATCCACCAAATTAACAGTCCTCGAAAAAATAGGGTATAGCCTGGGCGATCTGGCCGCAAACCTGATTTTTCAGACCCTGATGGCTTTTCTTACGTTTTTCTATACGGATGTCTACAAAATATCCCCCGGAAGTGCCAGCTTTATTATGCTGACCGGCGGGGTGATCGGAGCCGTGTTCAATCTGGCGATGGGAGCCATTGCCGATCGGACCAATACCCGGTGGGGCAAGTTTCGTCCCTGGGTGCTGTGGACCTCCGTACCCTTTGGGATCATTGCATTGCTGGCTTTTTCCACGCCTTCGTTCAATGAGAGCGGTAAAATTGCTTATGCCTTCGTTACGTACGTAATTCTGGTGGTCGTATATTCTGCCAATAACCTGCCGTATTCTGCTTTAAGTGGCGTCATGACTGGGGATATGAAAGATAGAAACAGTCTGTCTTCGTACCGCTTTGTGGCGGTGATGATTGCCCAGTTTACGGTACAGGTATTACTGTTGCCCCTGATCATTTCGATTGGTCAGGGCGATAAAGCGGCCGGGTTCGAGCAGGTCATGAAGGTATTCGCCATCACCGGCGTGATTTGCTTTCTGATCACCTTTCTGACTACTAAAGAACGCGTATCGCCTCCTAAAGAGCAGAAAACGCCCTTATTGCAGGATTTATCGGATTTAGTTAATAACCGGCCCTGGTTAATTATGCTGGGGCTGACGGTACTGATTTTCATCACGCTGGCGATTAAAGGCGGTATGAATATCTTTTACTTCAAGTACTATCTGACGGTAGGAAGTCAGGTGGCCTTTCTGGAAAACCTGGGCTTTAGTAATTGGCTCAATCAACTGGAAAGCATTACCGGAGAGGCTGCCTTAGCGGAATTTCGCAAGCCCGGCAGTGCTCCGTATGCGACGGCCAGTGTGGTAAGTGCGGCGAGTACCCTGG
>NZ_JBMDWJ010000088.1:0-3830 GCF_048595215.1 Siphonobacter sp. | reverse complement strand
TCGGGCCTCAAAGCCGGTGAAGAAGTTGTATCCGGGCCCTTTACCCACGTCTCCAAAACACTTAAAGCCGGGGATAAGGTGATGAAGAAAGTAGAAAAAGAAAAGAAATAGTTTGTTGGTGACGAACAAAATCCCCGCCGTCTGGATGGGGATTTTTTGTTGAGAGGGCAGGCGTAGCACCCATTTTTGGATTTGTAACAAATGCCGTGGATGGAATAATCCATCAGGAGAGAGTACGTCTAGTTCATGTTCACACGTACCAGTTTAATCAAAATATTTCCCGGGAGATACGTTATCCGTAACATCTACTACTGATATTCAAGGGTAGACGATACCTATTCATCCGTTCGGATCATATTGGCCAGAATTCCTCCCTCCGTCAGTAAGGTTTCCGTTCGCTCGGGACGGGCATCGGTGAGAAACACCTGCCCGAAGGTTCCATCCTTCATCATTTCCATCAGTTTGGCGATTCGGCGATCATCAAGTTTATCGAAAATATCGTCGAGCAAGAGAATGGGTTGCCAGCCTTTTTCCTGCGTCAATAAATGAAACTGAGCCAGTTTCAAAGCTACTACGAAAGATTTCTGCTGCCCCTGCGAGCCGAATTTTTTAAGTGGATACGCGTCAATTTCAAACGCATAATCGTCCCGGTGAACGCCCAGAGTCGTACGTTGGGCGGCTACATCCCGGTGGCGATTTAGCCAGAATTGTTGCCGGAAATGTTCAGGGTCTACTTCCGACTCATACCTGATTTCGACGGCCTCCCGACTTTCACTCAACTCCGCGTAATGTTGCTGGAAAACGGGTAAAAATTCAGCTAGGAAGGCTTGCCGGTGTTCGTGTAACCGCAAGGCTAGATCGACCAGCGGCTGCGAATACGCTTCAAGCAAATCTTCGTCGGTGTAATGGCGTTCGTGAAATTGCTTGAGAAGTACGTTCCGTTGCTCCAGAATCCGGTTGTACTGGAGCAAATCGCTCAGGTAATCGGGGCGTTGCTGGGAAAGTACCCCGTCAAAAAATTTCCGTCGTTCTTCCGAACCCTCCCGAACCAGATCGGTATCATCGGGAGCAATCAGTACCACGGGAAATTTTCCAATGTGATCGGCCAGTCGTTCGTACGGTTTCTTATCGTGCAGCACGGCCTTCCGTTGACCCCGGGGAAGGGAAATGGTAATCTGCTGCGTACGTACCGAAGTAGTGACCGTAGTCGCTTCATCGGCCGTGGATTCCGAGGGAGTGATAGAAAAATTTCCGTCAATCACCATGTAATTAGCCCCGTGCTGAATAGACAAAGCGTCCTGACTGGTCAGTGCACTTTTGGTCAGGGATAAAAAATAAATGGCGTCGAGCAGGTTGGTTTTTCCGCTACCATTCTCGCCTACAATGGCATTTACCCGCTCAGAAAATTGAAAGCTTCCCGATTCGTAGGATTTATAATGCGTTAAATGAAGGCGTTCGAGAAAAAGCATCTTTGTGTTTTGACGATTGCAGGCTAATTTCGCCGAAAGTTTTGTACCAAGGTTTTCCAGATTCGTGCCTTTGGCCGGAGAAAAAGTCGGAAAATCGGACATTATTTCCATTCTTCTTAATCCCGCGTTCAATGGCAAAAAAAGAAAAAGCCGAAGCGAAGGTAAAATACCCGAAAGAAACCTACCTCTATTGGTTTGAAAATATGCTGCTTCAGCGGCGTTTTGAAGAAAAAGCCGGACAGCTCTACGGACAACAAAAAATCCGGGGTTTCTGTCACTTGTACATCGGTCAGGAAGCCTGCTCGTCGGGTTGCGTATCGGCTCTGACGAAAGATGACAAGTGGATCACTGCGTACCGTGACCACGGATTTCCCCTGGCCTTGGGTACCAGCCCGAATGCAATCATGGCCGAATTGTTCGGTAAAGCTACGGGTACGACCAAAGGAAAAGGCGGATCGATGCACATTTTCGACAAAGAAGTGAACTTCGTTGGCGGTCATGGCATCGTAGGTGCTCAGATTCCGCTGGGAGCGGGTATCGCCTTTGCTGAAAAGTATCTCAAAACGAAAAATTTGTGTATCTGTTTCTTTGGCGACGGTGCCGTTCGTCAGGGAGCTTTGCACGAAGCCTTTAACATGGCCATGACCTGGAAACTGCCCGTCATCTTCGTGGTAGAAAACAATGGTTACGCCATGGGTACGTCTGTCGCACGGACGTCAAACGTAACGGATCTGTACACCATCGGCGAGGCCTACGACATGCCTTCGGAGCCCGTAGATGGTATGAGCGTAGAAGCCGTACACGAAGCCGTAAGCCGGGCTGCCGAGCGGGCTCGTAGCGGTGAAGGGCCTACCTTCCTCGAATTCAAAACGTACCGCTACCGGGGTCACTCAATGTCCGACCCTCAGAAATATCGGACGAAGGACGAGGTAGAAGAATACAAACGCCGTGACCCGATTGAATGGGTACGGGCTACGATCCTCGAAAACGAGCTGGCTACGGAAGAAGATCTGGCTGCTATCGAAGATAAAATCAAAGAACAGGTGGCAGAATCGGTGAAATTTGCCGAAGAATCACCCTGGCCGGATCCGAGCGAAGCGTACAAAGACGTATACGTTCAGGAAGATTATCCGTTTATTCAGGAATAGCGATTAGTTGTTGGTTGCTTGTTGGCAACTAACGTCTGGTACGTAATACGGGTAATGAATCATCAATCGATGGTTCGTTACCCGTATTATTTTTGTGCAATAGGAAAAGAGGATGCTCGGCGAATGAGTTACCCCGCATTGCATACGGGGCTAATGAGGTTTAACTCCTTCGGAGTTAGAGAAACATTTATTAGGAGAACTTTCAAGCCTTCTAAAGCATTCTTTCCAGTAAAACAACCTCATCAACAACCAATAACTAACAACAAAAAACCAATAACCAAATTTAACCCTATTCCTCCCAGCCAAATGACCGCCGCACGGCCTTTCGCCAGCTTCGGTACATAGCGTTGCGTTTGGCTCGGGGCATTTGGGGTTTCCAGGTTTTTTCGATGCCCCAGTTCTGGCGTAAGTCATCGAGGTCTTTCCAGTACCCCACGGCTAGTCCGGCGGCATAGGCGGCTCCCAGAGCGGTGGTTTCAATCATGGTCGGACGTACCACGGGAACGTTCAGTAAATCCGACTGGAACTGCATGAGAAGTTCGTTGACCGTCATACCCCCATCTACGCGTAATTCTGAGAGTCGTACCCCGGCATCTTTCTCCATGGCTTCCAGAATTTCCAGCGTTTGAAAGGCGGTGGCTTCCAGAGCGGCCCGCCCCAAGTGACCTTTGGTAACGAAACGAGTTAAGCCAGCCACGACGCCCCGGGCATCGCTTCGCCAGTACGGAGCATACAACCCCGAAAAGGCCGGTACGAAATAACAGCCGCCGTTGTCTTCCACGGTACGGGCCAGCGTTTCGATATCCGAGCTTTTTTCGATCAGGCCCAGGTTGTCCCGTAACCACTGTACCAAAGCCCCGGCAATGGCCACGGAGCCTTCCAGAGCATACTGAACCGGCTGATTGCCCAACTGATAGGCCACGGTCGTCACGAGGCCGTGGGTGGATTGGGTCAGCGAGTCGCCGGTATTGATTAACATGAAACAGCCCGTGCCGTAAGTATTCTTGGCTTCTCCCGGACGAAAACACGTTTGTCCCACCAGAGCCGCCTGCTGATCGCCCAGAATGCCCGCGAGCGGTACGCCTTCGAGTACGCCCTTGGCCGTTGCGTACACTTCTGAAGAGGAACGGATTTCGGGTAGGATACTGCGGGGAATGCCAAACGTTTCCAATAAGCCCTCATCCCATTGTAAGGTACGTAGGTCCATGAGCTG
>NZ_JBMDWJ010000087.1:0-44778 GCF_048595215.1 Siphonobacter sp. | reverse complement strand
TTACGCTCAAGTAGAAAAAGAAAGCTAAGACGAACACATAGCTTATCCCAGGGTGTTGTGAGCCACCGGGGTAGATGGCAGTTCAAGCTTCCAAAGAGTTGCCCAAGTTTCGTTTCTGCTTCTTTCGATAGATGCAACGTGGGCTGGTTTCAGCCCAAAATTTTATCCAAACAATGGCTAAGCAAATCACCGGATACGTCAAATTGCAAGTGAAAGGTGGACAGGCTAACCCATCGCCCCCAATCGGGCCGGCACTGGGTTCCAAAGGTCTGAACATCATGGAATTCTGCAAGCAGTTTAATGCTCGTACCCAAGATAAAATGGGTCAGGTATTACCTGTACTGATTACCTACTATTCAGATAAGTCGTTTGATTTCGTAATCAAAACGCCTCCTGCTGCTAACCTGCTGCTCGAAGCTTCTAAAGTGAAACTGGGTTCCGCTCAGCCTAACTTGAAGAAAGTAGGATCAGTAAGCTGGGATCAGGTAAAAACGATTGCTGAAACGAAAATGCCCGATTTGAACTGCTTTACGATCGAAGCTGCTATGAAAATGGTTGCTGGAACGGCTCGCAGTATGGGTATCACGGTTTCAGGTACGGCTCCCTGGCAAGAATAATTTTCCCAACGGGGGAGAGCAGACCTATTCGTAGGAAAGCTCGTCATCACCCCAAAATAGTCCATAAACATGGCAAAGTTAACTAAAAAGCAAAAAGAAGCTCGTTCAAAATTCGACCAGGCTCAGGCATATGAACTGGAGAAAGCTGCGGCAATTTTGAAAGAGATTTCTTACACCAAATTCGACGCTTCAATTGACATTGACGTTCGTTTAGGTGTGGATCCCCGTAAAGCGGATCAAATGGTACGTGGCGTAGTTGCCCTTCCTCACGGAACGGGTAAAGACGTTCGGGTACTGGTTCTTTGTACTCCCGACAAAGTGGAAGAAGCGAAGGCTGCCGGTGCTGACTACGTAGGTCTAGACGAGTATATCGAAAAGATCATGGGTGGTTGGACAGACATCGATGTAATCATCACGATGCCTACGGTAATGGCTAAAATCGGTCGTTTAGGTAAAATCCTCGGTCCCCGTGGTTTGATGCCTAACCCTAAATCTGGTACGGTTACACTGGAAGTAGGTAACGCCGTTCGCGAGGTGAAAGCCGGTAAAATCGACTTCAAAGTTGATAAAACGGGTATCATCCATACTTCGATTGGTAAAGTATCTTTTGATGCGGATAAGTTGGCTGAGAATGCCCAGGAAGTAATCAATACCCTGGTTAAACTGAAGCCTTCTTCGGCCAAAGGTACCTATGTGAAGAGCATCTTCCTGTCTAGTACCATGAGCCCGAGTGTAGAAATTGATAAAAACACTGTAAACGGTCTGTAAGTCATGACGAGAGAAGAAAAAGGTGCGATCATTGAGGAGCTGGCTGAAAAGTTCAAGTCTACTCCTTACTTCTATATCACCGACGCGGCTGGCATGTCTGTAGCTCAGACAAACGACCTTCGTCGGAAATGTTTCCAGGCTGGCGTTGAATACCGGGTAGTAAAAAATACGCTGATTGCAAAAGCTCTTGAGCAATTAGATACGGACTATTCGGCCTTTAACGAAGGCGTACTGAAAGGTTTCAGTGGAATCATGTTCCACACGGAATCAGGTAAAGTGCCTGCGAAACTGATCAAGGATTTCATTAAGGAATCTGGTAAAGCTAACAAACTTAAGTTTAAAGGTGCTTCGGTTGATTACAGCGTATTCGCTGGTGAAGACCAACTCGAAACCCTGATTTCTCTGAAATCGAAACAAGAACTCGTTGGCGAAATCATCGGTCTGTTACAATCACCTGCCAAGAACGTTATCAGCGGTCTGCAAAGTGGTGGCAACAAACTAGCTGGTATCCTCAAAACGCTTTCTGAGCGTCCTGAGTAATTCAGTAAGTCAGCTGAAGAACACCTTTCCGAAGCTGGCCCTGAACATTGATTTGGCTTCCAAGCCTGAATATATATCACTCTGTTTTTAATCATTTCGAAAAAATTTAAAGCATAATAAAATGGCAGATTTAAAAGCATTCGCTGAGCAGCTTGTAAACCTGACGGTTAAAGAAGTTAACGAACTGGCACAAATCCTGAAGGATGAGTATGGTATCGAACCTGCTGCTGCTGCTCCCGTAATGGTAGCTGGTGGTGCTGCTGGTGGAGATGCTGCTCCTGCAGCTGAAGAAAAAACTTCTTTCGACGTAATCCTGAAGTCAGCTGGTGCTGGTAAACTTCAAGTGGTGAAAGTGGTGAAAGACCTGACCGGTCTGGGCCTGAAAGAAGCGAAAGAACTCGTTGACGGTGCTCCTAAAGCCGTTAAAGAAGGCGTAAGCAAAGACGAAGCTGAAGCTCTGAAAAAATCTTTGGAAGAAGCTGGTGCTGAAGTAGAAGTGAAGTAATTCACGCTACGATAGAAGATTCATTCTATCACAGGATAGACCCGGTCATTTGGCTGGGTCTTTCCTGCGTTAAAAGGTTAAAGTTTTCAGTACTACTTTATTCTGTAGCTAATTATCTGATAGCCAGAGGTAAGCTCATCAAGACAAAAGCCCTTGGCTGGAAACTAACTGCGTACGTATTGCGTTCTATCCTATACAGGCAATATGCCTGATACGATCTAAGGGTTTATCCCAAGCGTTCTTACCCCCGAGAATTACTGCTGAAACACGATTCCATTCGTAGGGGAATCGCAAAGGGAAGTAATTCTGTCAACTACGAGGTACTTATTTGAGAATAAAGCAGCGATCGCTCTTTATTCAGTAACAAATAGTCAGATTCGGACTTTAAAACCGTAGTGCCTTGGCAACAAACAAAACTTCCAGACACAACTTTGCCCGCATCCAGGCTGTCATCGATTATCCTGACTTTCTGGACCTACAGGTTAAGTCTTTCAAGGAGTTCTTCCAATTGGAAACTCCGGCGGATCGCCGCAAAAATGAAGGACTTTTCAAAGTTTTTGCTGAAAACTTCCCGATTAGTGACTCTCGGGAAAATTACATTCTCGAATTCGTTGACTTTTCGATTGATCCTCCCAAATACTCCGTTGATGAAAGTATCGACCGGGGTTTAACGTATGCCTTGCCTTTGAAGGCGAAGTTGCGTTTACGGAGCGAAGATCCGGACAACGAAGATTTCGAAACGATTGAACAGGAAGTTTTCTTAGGAAATATTCCTTACATGACCGAGCGTGGTTCCTTTGTTATCAATGGAGCTGAGCGGGTTATCGTATCGCAATTACACCGTTCACCAGGTGTGTTCTTCTCCATGAGTAAGCACACGAACGGTTCTAAATTGTATTCAGCCCGGATTATTCCTTTCAAAGGATCTTGGATTGAATTCTCCACCGACATTAACAACGTCATGTATGCGTACATCGACCGGAAGAAGAAATTCCCGGTTACGACGCTGTTACGGGCGATTGGTTTCGGTTCCGATAAAGAAATTCTTGATCTCTTCGGCTTATCCGAAGAACTTCCCGCTACGCCTGCAGCTCTGAAAAGGGCGTTAGGTCGGAAGCTGGCTGCTCGGGTGTTACGTACTTGGCAGGAAGACTTCGTAGATGAAGATACGGGAGAAGTAATGTCAATCGACCGGAACGAAATCCTGATGGAACGGGATTCCGTGGTATCGGCCGAAGACGTAGACATGATTTTGGAAAGCGGCGTAAAGTCGATCATCCTGCACAAGGAAGATATGAACATCGCCGATTACAACATCATTTATAACACGCTGCAGAAAGATTCTGCCAACTCCGAGAAAGAAGCCGTTGAGCAGATTTATCGGCAGTTGCGGAACACGGAAGCTCCGGATGAGCAAACGGCCCGGGATATTATCCAAAGCCTGTTCTTCTCCGATAAACGTTACGATTTAGGTGACGTAGGTCGGTACCGGATCAACAAGAAACTGCAATTGGATATCTCTATGGATACGAAGGTCCTGACGACCGAAGATATCGTATCCATCGTGAAGTATTTGATCGGACTGATCAACTCCAAAGCGGTAGTCGATGATATTGACCACTTGTCAAACCGTCGGGTACGTACCGTAGGAGAGCAGTTATACGCTCAGTTTGGTGTGGGTCTCTCCCGGATGGCTCGTACCATCAAGGAGCGGATGAACGTACGTGATAACGAAGATTTCAAGCCCGTTGATTTGATCAACGCTCGTACTCTGTCTTCGGTGATCAACTCGTTCTTCGGTACCAACCAGCTGTCTCAGTTCATGGACCAGACCAACCCGCTGGCTGAAATCACGCACAAGCGTCGGATGTCAGCTCTGGGGCCTGGTGGTCTGTCTCGCGAGCGTGCCGGTTTCGAGGTTCGTGACGTTCACTATACGCACTACGGTCGTCTGTGTACAATCGAGACCCCGGAAGGTCCGAACATTGGTCTGATTTCTTCGTTGTGCGTGCACGCGAAAATCAACTCGATGGGCTTCATTGAAACGCCGTATCGGGTGATCAAGGACGGAAAAGTAACGGATGAGTTACGTTTTCTGACGGCTGAAGAAGAAGATGGCCAGTACATCGCTCAGGCGAATGCCGCGATTGACGACAAGGGTAACTTCAAAGTTGACAAGATTAAAACGCGTTTCGAAGGTGACTTCCCCATGGCAGCACCCGCCGAAACGCAGTTGATGGATATTGCTTCGAACCAGATTGTATCGGTAGCCGCCTCGTTGATTCCGTTCCTGGAGCACGATGATGCCAACCGGGCCTTGATGGGATCGAACATGCAACGTCAGGCGGTACCGCTGTTGCGTCCGGAAGCTCCTATCGTAGGTACGGGTCTGGAAGCTCGCGTAGCTGAAGATTCACGGGCCATGGTGGCAGCCGAAGGCGACGGGGTAATCGAGTTCGTGGATGCTACGAAAGTAGTGGTTCGCTACGATTTGACGGACGAAGAAAAACTGGTGAGCTTCGACAGCGAAGTACGTACCTATAATCTGGTGAAATTCCGCCGGACCAACCAGGATACCTGTATCAACCTCAAGCCGATTGTATTCAAAGGCGAGCGGGTAGTGAAAGGCCAAATCCTGACGGAAGGTTACGCTACGCAACAAGGTGAGCTGGCTCTGGGTCGTAACCTGTTGGTGGCTTTCATGCCCTGGCAAGGATACAACTTTGAGGATGCTATTGTAATCTCGGAGAAAATCGTTCGTGATGACGTATTTACGTCGATCCACATCGAAGAGTTTGACCTGGAAGTTCGTGATACCAAACGGGGTGAAGAAGAATTGACTTCTGAAATTCCGAACGTATCCGAAGACATGGTGAAAAACCTCGATGAAACGGGTATCATCCGCATCGGTTCTGAAGTAAAAGAAGGTGACATCCTGATCGGTAAGATTACGCCGAAAGGAGAGACCGATCCGACGCCGGAAGAAAAACTGCTCCGGGCCATCTTTGGTGACAAAGCCGGTGACGTGAAGGATGCTTCCAAAAAAGCACCTCCATCACTCAAAGGGGTAGTTATTGATACGAAGCTCTTCAAACGTCCCAGCAAAGAGAAGGAAGTACGCGAGAAAGCGAAAGCGGATCTCAAAGTACTGATGAAGCAATACAGCCGTGACCTGAATAAAATCAAGGACACGATGATTGACAAGCTGGCAACGCTGCTGGAAGGTAAAGCTTCACAAGGGGTGAAACACAAATTCGGTGAGGAAGTAATGCCGAAAACGACTCGTTTCACGCGTGCTAACATCGAAACGTACTTGTTCCCTGAGAAGAACCCGTACCGGGATGAAAGTAACTACGCGGTCCCTGAGGAAGTAAACATGCTGACGGATCTGGATCTGAACGGCTGGACGGATGACGCTCACCTCAACGAATTGCTGGTAACCCTGGTGAAAAACTACATCAAGAATCGTAGTGAAGTAGCGGGTCACTTCAAGCGGGAGCGTTTTGCTCTGGAAGTAGGCGACGAATTACCTGCCGGTATCGTACAGTTAGCGAAAGTGTACATCGCTAAGAAGCGTAAGCTGAAAGTAGGGGATAAAATGGCGGGTCGTCACGGTAACAAAGGGGTAGTAGCCCGGATTGTACGTGAAGAAGATATGCCGTTCCTCGAAGATGGTACACCCGTTAACATCGTCCTGAACCCACTAGGGGTACCTTCACGGATGAACATTGGTCAGATCTACGAAACCGTATTAGCCTGGGCTGGTTTGAAGCTGGGTAAGAAATACGCAACGCCGATCTTCGATGGTGCCACCGAGGAAGAAGTAGTAACGGAATTGAACGCGGCAGGTCTGCCTCCGTTCGGTCGTACGTACCTCTACGATGGTTTATCGGGCGATCGTTTCGATCAACCCGTAACGGTAGGGCTGATGTACATGCTGAAACTGGGTCACTTAGTGGATGACAAGATGCACGCCCGTTCGATTGGACCTTACTCGCTCATTACGCAACAGCCGCTGGGTGGTAAAGCTCAGTTCGGGGGTCAGCGTTTTGGAGAGATGGAGGTATGGGCACTCGAAGCCTTCGGAGCCTCGCACATTCTGCAGGAAATCCTGACGGTGAAGTCGGATGACGTGCAGGGCCGTGCGAAAGCGTACGAAGCTATCGTAAAAGGTGAAAACCTGCCCAAGCCGAACATTCCGGAATCATTCAACGTATTGATTCACGAATTACGTGGTCTGGCTTTAGAGATCACACTCGATTAATAAAATGCGGAGTTAGTCAGGGAGGAAGTGTCTTCCCTGGCTAATTCTTCTCGTGATAATTACCCCAATAAATGGAATTAAAAACCGGGTATTTCAAACAAATAGATTCCCTACGAGCCTACGCAGTATTATCAGTAATTGTTTTTCACTGGTTTTCGAAAGATAGTTGGATTAATGCATTACCGAATGGCACCATTGGAGTTACTCTATTTTTTGTGATTAGCGGTTTTTTGGTTTCTCGTATTTTAATGATGGCGAGAAACCGGATAGAGCGGAATGAACGAAGTTTCAAAACGGAGTACAAGAACTTCTTTGTGCGGAGAGCGTTACGAATTTTTCCCCTGTATTACGGGATCTTATTCGGCGTTTTTGCCTTACGCAAATTTGCTCATGTAACGATTGAAACGGACCTTTTTAAACAGCCGCTGTATTACTTTTTCTATTTATACAATCATTACCTGGACGCCACTGGAAACTGGTCGGACTTACTTTCGCCCTTTTGGAGTTTATCCGTGGAAGAACAGTTTTACATTTTCTGGCCGCTGATGTTGTTGCTATCTCCGGCCAAACGACAGCCCTATTTCATACTGGCAGCCATCGGTATTGGGCTGGGATCAAGAGTGCTGTTGGCTTTATCCGGAAGTGGTCAGGACGGACTGGCAACTGTATACTGCTTAGATGCTTTCGGAATTGGAGCCTTGTTTGCCTACTTGTTCACCAATAGTACCGACACGAGAGAAGCAATTCAAAAAAAGAATAACTGGACGTTAGCCATTGGTCTGGTACTGTTTGCGGCCTGTCTGGCCCTGGATTCAGGTTCCTGGTTCGTGCTGGTATTCAAACGTTTTTCAATTGCGGCTATTTCGATGTATTTGGTTAGCGGGGCTTGTCTGGAATTTAAAGGAATATTCGGCCGGATCTTAAACAGTGAAGTGCTGATTTACATTGGTAAAATAAGTTACGGACTCTACGTGTTTCACATGCTTATTCCCAGTGTATTTGTTCCTAAGTTTTTGACCTACACGCCAACTAGAATCACGCAACTCATTACCAGTAGTCAGAGCGTTTACGTTACGTTTTGCTTTATTTTCTTACTAGTACTAGCCAGTTTATCCTGGTACCTGTTCGAAAAACGATTTACCGATTTAAAGAAGTACTTTAAAATGTAATCGTTTGAAATCTAAAGCAGTCGATTCACGTTACCAGTAAAATAGCATTGGAATAAGGGATCTCCCTGGCGATTTGAAAGTTGGCAAAACTGCCTTTCTGATCCCGATGGTTAAAGGCTGATTGATTCCTTTGAAAAGCCTAATACAGCATCATTTTCATTCCAAAACCATATTTGAAAATGTCATTAAAGAAAAACAAAAAACTAAATAGCGACTTTTCGAAGATCACTATTAGTTTGGCGTCTCCCGAATCGATTCTCGAGAATTCGTTCGGTGAAGTGACCCAGCCCGAAACGATCAACTACCGGACTTACAAACCCGAAATGGGTGGTTTGTTCTGCGAGCGGATCTTCGGTCCCGTAAAAGACTGGGAGTGTCACTGTGGCAAATACAAGCGGATTCGTTACAAAGGCATTATCTGCGACCGTTGTGGAGTGGAAGTGACCGAAAAGAAAGTACGTCGCGAGCGGATGGGTCACATCGAACTGGTGGTTCCTGTCGCTCACATCTGGTACTTCCGCAGCTTGCCTAACAAAATTGGCTACCTGCTCGGTATCTCTTCCAAGAAGCTCGACCAAATTATTTACTACGAACGGTACGTGGTCGTTCAACCGGGTGCTAAAGGTGAAGATGGCGTTCAGACGCTCGATTTCTTAACGGAAGACGAATACCTGGACATCATTGACAAGCTGCCCCGCGAAAACCAGTTGCTGCCCGATACCGACGCGAACAAGTTTATCGCGAAAATGGGTGCTGAAGCACTGGAAATGTTGCTGTCACGTATTCAGTTGGATGAGCTTTCGTACGAACTGCGTCACTCCGCTGCTAACGATACCTCACAACAACGGAAACAGGAAGCTCTGAAACGTCTGAAGGTAGTAGAAGCCCTTCGTGACGCGAAGACCCGTATTGAAAACCGTCCCGAGTGGATGGTGATCCGTATGGTACCGGTGATTCCTCCCGAACTGCGTCCGCTCGTCCCTCTGGACGGAGGTCGTTTTGCTACGTCCGATTTGAACGACTTATACCGTCGGGTAATCATTCGTAACAACCGTCTGAAGCGTCTGATCGAAATCAAGGCTCCCGAAGTAATCCTCCGGAATGAAAAACGGATGTTACAGGAAGCCGTGGATTCGCTCTTCGACAACTCACGGAAAGTAAACGCCGTTCGTTCCGAAGGTAACCGTGCCCTGAAATCACTTTCAGACATGCTGAAAGGTAAGCAGGGTCGTTTCCGTCAGAACTTATTAGGTAAGCGGGTGGATTACTCCGGTCGTTCGGTAATCGTGGTAGGTCCTGAGCTGAAACTGCACGAATGCGGTCTTCCCAAAGATATGGCGGCGGAGTTATTCAAGCCGTTTATCATCCGGAAACTAATCGAGCGTGGTATCGTAAAAACGGTAAAATCAGCGAAGAAAATCGTAGACCGGAAAGATCCCGTCGTTTGGGACATCCTGGAAAACGTACTGAAGGGTCACCCTGTACTATTGAACCGGGCTCCAACGCTGCACCGTTTAGGTATCCAAGCCTTCCAGCCCAAGCTGATCGAAGGTAAAGCGATTCAGCTGCACCCACTGGTTTGTACGGCATTCAACGCTGACTTTGACGGTGACCAGATGGCCGTTCACGTTCCCCTGGGACATGAAGCCGTTCTGGAAGCCTCTCTGTTAATGTTGGCTTCGCACAACATTCTCAACCCAGCCAACGGTGCTCCGATTACGGTACCTTCACAAGACATGGTTCTTGGTCTGTACTACGTAACTAAAGGCCGTACCAACACGCCAGAGTATCCAATCGCTGGTGAAGGCATGACGTTCTACGGTGCGGAAGAAGTAATCATTGCCGTAAACGAAGGCCGGATTTCGAAACACGCCAATATCAAGTGTAAAGTACGGGTTCGTAATGAAGATGGTACGTTCGAAACCAAAATCATTGAAACCGTAGCCGGTCGCGTACTCTTTAACCAGGCGGTTCCTGAAGAAGTAGGTTATCTGAATGAATTGTTGACGAAGAAGAAACTGCAACAAATCATTTCACACGTCTTCAAGATCGCTGGTGTTGCTCGTACGGCTCAGTTCCTGGATGACATTAAGGAATTAGGTTTCCGGATGGCATTCAAAGGTGGTCTGTCGATCGGTCTGAACGATATTAAAATCCCGGAAGTAAAAGACGAATTACTCGTTGGTGCGGAAGGTGAAGTTCAGGGCGTGTGGGATAACTACTACATGGGTCTGATTACGGATAACGAGCGTTACAACCAGATCATTGATATCTGGACGCGGGTGAACTCGAAAATCACCGATACGCTGATGAAACAACTCGAGACCGATCAGGGTGGCTTTAACTCCATCTACATGATGATGCACTCCGGTGCCCGTGGTTCTCGCGAGCAGATTCGTCAGTTGGGTGGTATGCGGGGTCTGATGGCGAAACCTCAGAAGAACTTACAAGGTTCGGTGGGGGAAATCATCGAAAACCCGATCCGTTCAAACTTTAAAGAAGGTCTGGACGTATTGGAGTACTTCATCTCTACGCACGGTGCCCGGAAAGGTCTGGCGGATACGGCTTTGAAAACGGCCGATGCTGGTTACCTGACCCGTCGTCTCCATGACGTAGCTCAGGATGTGGTTATCAACGAAGAGGATTGCCAGACGCTGCGGGGTATCACGATTTCAGCATTGAAAGAAAATGATGACGTCGTTGAACCGCTGTCCGAACGTATTCTCGGTCGGGTAACTACGTATGATGTCGTTGATCCTTTAACGGGTAATACGATTGTTCACGCGGGTGAGATCATCGATGAAGATAAAGCCAAGCATATCGACGAAACGAGCATTGAAAGTGTGGAAATTCGTTCGGTATTGACTTGCGAAACGCGTAACGGTGTTTGTGCCAAATGTTACGGACGCAACCTGGCAACGGGCCGTCTGGTTAATATCGGTGAAGCCGTTGGGGTTATTGCTTCGCAATCCATCGGGGAACCCGGTACGCAGCTGACGCTTCGTACGTTCCACGTAGGGGGTACTGCTCAAAACATTGCTCTGGATGCCAGCATCCGGGCCAAGTTTGACGGTATCGTACGGTTCGAAGAATTACGGACGCTGGAAACGCAACGTCCGACGGGCGAAGATACCTTGGTAGTAATGGGCCGTTCAGGCGAACTTCAGATCGTTGGAGCTCCCGGAACGACGTATGCGGGTCAGGTATTGATCGCCAATAACGTACCTTACGGTGCGTACCTGAGCGTGAAGGATGGTGAAACGGTAACGAAAGGTCAGGAGCTTTGTGCCTGGGATCCCTATAACGCCGTCATCTTAAGCGAAATCAGTGGTAAGGTTGACTACGAAGCCATTGAAGATGGTCTGACGTTCAAAGAAGAATTCGATGAAACGACGGGCTTTAAAGAGAAGGTAATCGTAGAAAGCCGTGACCGTACGAAAAACCCGACGGTTTGGGTGAAAAATGATTCCGAAGATGGCTCACGTGGATATAACATGCCCGTAGGTGCTCGTCTAGCGGCAGAGGTGGGAGCGGAAATCAAACCGGGTCACATCCTGGCTAAGATTCCTCGTTCCGTAGGTAAAACCCGTGACATTACGGGTGGTCTGCCCCGGGTAACGGAATTGTTCGAAGCTCGTAACCCGTCGAATCCGGCGGTTGTTTCTGAAATCGACGGCGTAGTAACGCTGGGAGCCGTGAAACGCGGTAACCGCGAGATCTTCGTTCGTGGTAAGGATGAAACCGAGAAAAAATATCTCGTATCTACCTCGAAGCACATTCTCGTTCAGAACAATGACTTCATCAAGGCGGGTCTGCCGCTTTCCGATGGAGCCATCACTCCGGCCGACATTCTGTCTATCAAAGGACCGACCGCCGTTCAGGAGTATCTGGTCAATGAAATTCAGGAAGTATACCGTCTGCAAGGGGTAAAAATCAACGATAAGCACATCGAATGTATCGTTCGTCAGATGATGCAGAAAGTGGAGATTATCGACTCAGGCGACACGAACTTCCTGGAAAACCAGGGCGTAGATAAGTGGACGTTCCGTAGCGAAAACGATGCGATCCTGGATCGTAAAGTGGTTATCGACGCGGGTGATTCAGCCAACGTAAAAGTAGGTCAGATCATTACCGCTCGTCAGCTACGCGATGAAAACTCCTCACTGAAACGTCAGGATAAAGCGCTGGTACTCGTTCGCGATGCCATGCCAGCCGTATCCCGTCCGACGTTGATGGGTATCACGCAGGCGTCTTTGGGTACCGAATCCTTCATCTCTGCGGCTTCGTTCCAGGAAACGACGAAAGTACTTTCCGAAGCAGCCGTACGGGCGAAGGCCGACCGACTCGAAGGTCTGAAAGAGAACGTGATCGTAGGTCACCTTATTCCGGCCGGTACGGGTGTACGTCGCTACCAGGATCTGTTAGTAACGAATCCCGAAGAAGGAGAAAAATTCACCGAAACCAAGACGTCTTCCCGCAAGCGGAAAGAACTGGCGTAAGCTGAATAATGGATAAAGAAAAACCCCGATTGGTCTGACCAGTCGGGGTTTTTTAGTTTTGATTGGTAGGGGCGAGCTTAAAAATTACTTGCCCCAATACCTATTTTTTCTTGGTATGTTTTTCCCGTTCGCGGGCTTCCTCTTCATCCAAAATCTCATCTACTTTTTGCTTTTCCAGAGTAGATGCTTTGGTCTCGTGGGTGGCATCACCTTCTCCATCGGCAACGGTATCTACAATCGGCATTTCACCCGTACGTTCTACTTCCGTTAATTCGGGTGTTCCTTCGGGCAGTTCAGCCGTTGGAACGGATTCTACATTCGGGTCTTTCGTATTCGCTGAATGACGGCTCATGATTTTTCGTGGTTGGTTGAGCCCTCATCCGTAAAAAGGTCGTTCCAAAGTACGCTTTTCCCCACTAGAGAATAAACGATGGGGGCTTATATATAACTCCAGATCCAGTGGGTTTGCTGCCGTTTAAATGCGGCGTAACGCTTGCAGAGGGGGTAGAAAAAAGCAACTACTCCCAGCCAAACCAGATATACGCCCGTTAGCGAAAGTCCAATGTTTGGTTCAATGCCTGCGGTACCATTCTGAAAATTAATCTTCGTCCAGGATACTCCCTGGTACAAATGCACCAGAATGGACAGGGAGTGAAGAATGTAAAAGTGGATGAGGTAATAGAACAGCGGCACTTTACCGTACATGCTCATCCAGCTCCAGCGTGGGTTTCGCTCCAGAAAAGCCAGTAACAGCAAAGCGGGCCCTGTCGTCATCAGTGCGTACAGCAGCGAAGGCGGGTACTTGGTCGTATTGAGAAACGAAAGCAAGGTGACACCCAGCGAGGTCTGCGGCTGCCAAGGAGCGGGGTCGCCATACGTATTCACCAAACGTAGTAGAATGAAGCTCAAAACCAATCCGGAACCCAAGTATAATAGCTTCTTTTGCCGCTCTGTCGCGGAAACGTCCTTTCGATACCAGCTTCCCAACGCATACCCGCAAAGCATAAGGCCGACCCAGGCCAGAAATGGATACAGATTCAGGAGGAGTCGTTGCGGCGATAGGGGAATGGGACCCGGTTGGTGCAACAGAAAAAGAACGGCTTCCGCCGTAGAACCTTTGGGGAAAGTTAAGCCGTCGAGTAAGTTATGCCCCGCTACAATGCCTATCCCCAAGCCCGCTATTGCCCAAAGCGGCAAGCCCAGAATGGCACTCAGGAAGATAAATCCGACGCCCGTAGCCCAGATCACCTGTAACGTGAGAAATGAAAACTTCACATCAAACCAAAGTCCGAAGGTAATAACGGTCAGTTCCAGAAAAATTAACCAGAGTCCGCGACTCAATAAAAACCAGCGATGCTGAGATCGCGTTTTCTTCAGCCCGGAAAGATAGGCCGATAGTCCAGCCAGTAGCACGAAATTAGGAGCACAGAAATGCGTAACCCAGCGGGTAAAAAAGAGCGGGTAAGACGGTTGATTTAAATCCAGCGGATTAGAAAAAAATGCATTGACGTGCAAATATTCCCGCGTATGATCCAGGGCCATGAGTATCATAATCAGGCCCCGAACCACATCAATACTTTCAATACGAACGCGGGATAAAGGTAAGGATGACATAGGTAGTACGGTCAATGGTATATTCAGTATACTCCTGATTGTCAAGGTACATCCGTTACACGGGGTCTACATCAATGACAATACTAATCCCTTTAAACTCCTTCGTCGTTACTACCTCCTCAATCGTTTCTTTCACAAATTCCTTAATGGCTTTCAAATTCAGATTTCGCTCAAACTTTAGCAATACGTCGAATAGAAACTGATTGCGAATACGCTCAACCAGCGGTGATTCCGGACCTTTCACCCGGTCGGTACCTACTTTTTGCAGTAACAAGGCTGCCAGTTTCTGAGCTGCTGCCTGAGCGGTTTGCTGTTCGAGATGGCGAGTAGTCAGCCGAATAATGCGGGTAAAGGGCGGATAGCCGTACGCCTGCCGTTCGTCAATTTCTTCGGCGTAAAAACCTTCGTAATCGTTGTGTATGATTTTCGCCAGAATGGGATGCTGGGTATTGTTGGTTTGGATCAGTACTCGCCCGGTTCGTTCTTTCCGTCGTCCAGCTCGTCCGGATACCTGAGTAAGTAACTGAAAGGAACGTTCGGTAGATCTGAAATCAGGGAAATTGATCATGCGGTCCGCATCGAAAATGGCGACCAGACTAACCTTATCGAAATCCAGACCCTTGGAAACCATCTGCGTACCTACCAACATATCCGTTTCACCCTGTTCAAAATCGGTGATCATTTGCTGAAAAGCCGTTTTCGAACGCGTCGTATCCAAATCCATGCGTTGAATACGGGCGGCGGGAAAATGCAACTGTAAATCTTCTTCCAGCTTTTCGGTACCAAAGCCCTGCGTACGAATTTTTGTACTGCCGCAAGCCGGACAGGTACGGGGCAAGTGTTCTTTGTGACCGCAGTAGTGGCAGCGAAGCTCGCTGTCGCGTTGGTGGTAGGTCAGGCTTACATCGCAGTTATCGCATTTGGAAATCCAGCTACAATCGTCGCAGGTCAGGTAAGGCGAATAGCCGCGTCGGTTCTGAAACAGAATGGTTTGCTCCTTCTTTTCCAGGTTATGCTCCAGTTGACGTAATAATTCACCCGAAAAATCACCTTTCATTTCCCGGTTTTTGCGGGCCTGTCTGATGTCAATGAGTTCAATGGCGGGTAAAGCCGCATTGCCAAACCGTTCCTTCAATTGCACTAGTCCGTACCGACCCTGCTGAGCGTGGTAAAAGCTTTCGATGGAAGGCGTGGCCGAGCCCAGCAGTACTTTAGCTCCCTGCATCCGGGCAATGACCAGGGCCGAATCGCGGGCGTGGTAGCGGGGAGCGGGATCGTATTGTTTGTAGCTGGCTTCGTGTTCTTCGTCCACAATGATCAGACCCAGGCTGTCGAAGGGAAGGAAAATAGCCGAACGAACCCCAATCACAAACTGAAAACGTCCGGATAGTACGCCTTTCCAGACTTCTACCCGTTCGTTATCCGAAAATTTAGAGTGATAAATGCCCACCCGTTCCCCAAAAATTTTCTTCAGTCGAATGACAATCTGCGTGGTCAATGCAATTTCGGGCAACAGATATAGCACCTGAGAACCACTCTCCAAAGCCTGTTCGATCAGGTGAATGTATACTTCCGTTTTTCCCGCTCCCGTAACGCCGTGCAGCAACACCGTATCTTTTTCCTGAAAAGCCTGCGTTACTTCCTGTACCGCCCGTTGTTGCGACTCGGACAACGTAGGCATGGTAGCGATGGTACCGGTATCCTCCGCAAAGCGACTGACGACCACATCAAAACTTTCAAAAATGCCCTTTTTGAGTAAGGTTTCTAGGGAAGAATCCGAAAGTTCATCGTTCCGGGAAAAGGTGGATTTGGGCGTGCCTTCCGTATTCTTTTCCGGCTCGCGTAAGGCCGGTACGTAGCGGAGGTATTCCAGTAAAATATCTAGTTGTTTGGGTGACTTTTCGAGCTGCCCAATGAGTGCTTTCAGGTTGCCCGGATCGGCATAGAACGACGTCAGTCGGATTTTGCGAACGACCTTGGGTGTATATTTTTCGCGTACTTCTTCAAAGACAATGATGGCCCGTTTGCCAATCAGTGACTTGATGAGGTGATACACGTTTTTAACATCGGCAAAGCGAGCGAGTTCGTCGTAGGTCAGCGATTGCTTGGCCTTGATTTCCTCCACAATTTCCTTTTCCCGGGGCGTCAGCAAATCCGGGTGTTCGAAATCCGGGTTGTACTGTACTTTCGACTGACTGGAAATTTTCAGTCCGGAAGGTAACGCTACATTCATCACTTCGCCAATGTGGCACATGTAGTACTCTGAAATCCAGCTGAATAATTCCAGCTGCCAGCGGGTGACCAGCGGCGTTTCGTCGAGTACTTCCAGAATATATTTAGCCTGATACTGTTTGGGCGGCTGCGTATGCACCCGGGCGACCAGGGCGGTAACAATTTTCGTTTTACCAAACTGAACAATGACGCGGGCACCAATCTGAATTTGTCCGGCAAATTCGCGGGGAACGCGGTACGTAAATAAGCGGGGGACGGGAATCGGCAGAATGACGTCGGCGAACTGGGTGACTTCTTCCTGAAAATCGAGTTGATTCATACTACCAAGTTAAGACGAATGCCGGTGGAGGCATGCGGATTACTGAATTTTAATTCCCACTCCGGGAAAACCGCTTCGGCCATTCGTCGCATATCGTATCATTTCTACCTGAGAATGTGTAACTTTGTTCTTTTCCCAAGTACACTCCATGGCAAAACCATTCAATGTCGTCTACGAAGACAACCACCTGATTATCGTCAACAAAGCCGCCGGCGTGTTGGTGCAGGGGGATCAAACGGGTGACAAGACTCTTTCCGATTACGTTAAAGACTACATCAGCGTAAAATACAATAAACCCGGAGCCGTATTTCTGGGTACGGTACACCGTCTGGACCGCCCCGTGAGTGGTCTGGTCGTGTTTGCCCGTACCTCGAAAGGGCTCGAGCGGATGAACGAACTCTTCCGTCGTCGGGACATTCAAAAAACCTACTGGGCGGTAGTGGGCAAACGCCCTGAACAGAAAAGCGGTAAACTGACGCACTGGCTCGTGAAAGACGAAGCCCGAAACGTAGTAACGGCGTACGATTACGAACGACCCGGCTCGCAGAAAGCCGAGTTGACCTACAAGCTGATTGGCGAGATGAACCACCACTTTTTATTGGAAGTGAATCCGGTAACGGGTCGTCCGCATCAGATTCGCGTGCAGTTGGCTTCCATGGGTTGCCCCATTCGCGGGGACCTGAAATACGGATACCCCCGGCCGAACCCCGATGCCAGTATTAACCTGCACGCTCGCCGCCTGTACTTCATTCATCCCATCAAGAATGAACCGATTATTTGCAAAGCGGCCGTACCCCAAAATTCATTCTGGGAAGAATTCCTGGAATTTGATGAAGAAGTCAACGAAGCTATTTTTCACGGATAACCAGTCAGTACCGAATCTACCCCATTATGAATATTCTTGAAAAGATCGTTCTGCACAAACGAAAAGAGATTTCCCAGGCTAAAGCAAATATTGCAGCCCGCGAACTGGAGTTGTTTCCCGCTTTTAGTCGTACTGGGAATTCGCTGAGCGGTCAGTTACGGAAAGAAAACTCCACGGGAATCATCGCCGAGTTTAAACGGAAATCACCTTCGAAAGGTACGATCAACGATCGGGTGCAGGTAGAGGAAGTAACCCTGGCCTACGCTCAGGCCGGAGCCGCGGGATTATCGGTACTAACGGACGAAGAGTTTTTCGGCGGAGATGCCGACGATTTAAAGCTGGCCCGGAAATCGAACCCGAAAACGCCGATCTTACGCAAGGATTTCATCGTGGATGAGTACCAGATTCTGGAAGCCAAAGCCTGGGGTGCCGACGTCATTTTATTGATTGCCGCTTGCCTTAGTCCCGAAGAAATCAAACACTTAGGACAGTTTGCTCAATCCCTGAATCTGGAAGTACTGCTGGAAGTACACGATCAGGAAGAACTCGAACGCAGCCTGAACCCGTATCTGAACCTAGTAGGCGTTAATAACCGGGATTTGAAAACGTTTCAGGTTTCGATTGACACCTCCCTGCAACTGGTTGAACAAATCCCGAACGAGTTTGTTAAAGTGTCAGAAAGTGGCCTGAGCAGTGTGGAGACGATTCATCAGTTATACGCAGCCGGATACCGGGGCTTTTTGATTGGAGAAAACTTCATGAGAACACCCGTTCCCGGAAATGCTCTCGCCGACTTGGTGGGAGGCTTGCAATACGTAACGTTATAGCGTACTTATCGTTTTTCCCCTTTGTTGAACCTATAAATCCGAGACACCTATGCGAATTAAAGTATGTGGAATGAAAGAGGAGGAAAACCTTCGGGACGTACTCGAGTTACAACCGGATTACGTAGGGTTCATTTTTTACGAAAAGTCGCCCCGGTTTATGGGGGAGACGCTTGACGCCGAGGTGATCAAGGATTTGCCGAAGTCCAGTCGAAAAGTGGGCGTATTTGTCAACGCCAGTATCGATCAGATTCTGCGTACGGTGAAGAGATACGGACTGGATTTTGTGCAGTTACACGGAGAGGAAACCCCGGATTTTTGCCGGAGCCTTCAATTTAAAGGGATTAACATTATTAAAGCTTTTCGGGTAGATGAGACATTCAATTTTACACAACTGAACAATTATAAACCCGTTTGTGATTACTTTTTATTCGATACCAAAGCGGCCGAGTATGGAGGCACGGGTCTTTCCTTCGACTGGCGTTTGCTGGAGCGATACGACAACGAAAAGCCTTTTTTCCTGTCGGGCGGTATTGGGCTGGAAGATGCCGAAACGATTCTGGAGCTGAAAGAACGCAGTAACCTCCGGATTCACGCCGTTGATGTCAATAGCAAATTCGAGACGCAGCCCGGTATTAAAAATATCCCAACCCTTCGGGCATTCATCGAACGACTGAAAGTGGAAGCGATTGAAGCCTAAGCGTAACGGAGTAACTACTAAAAAAACCGCCTTTTCGTACATTCGGGAAGGCGGTTTTTTGTGAAAAGTCAAAATGTTCCGTACAATTCGTAGGTGAAATAGGTATATTTAATGTCTTTTTAGCAGCTGCACAGCTATCCATCGGCTATTATTACCCGGCTCTACCCATGAAAAAGAAAGTGGAATTATCTGAACAGGAGCAGAACGAGCTTTGGCTACGCTTTAAAACCGGGGATGCCGAGGCATTGGGCTTGCTGGCTCGTTCGCACTTCAGGCTACTTTTTAACTATGGTCTTCAGTTTACAAAAGACCGGGAATTCATTAAAGATGGGATTCAGGATTTATTCTTAGAATTATGGAGCCGACGAGAAGGCCTCCGCGAATCACCTTTCGTAACGATTTATCTACTAAAAGCCCTTCGTAATAATTTACTGCGAAAACTTCGGCAGGATAAGTGGCTCCTGGAGGCTGAATCCGTGGAAAGCCAGGACGTACCCGACTGGCTGACGCCCGAAAGTCAGACGATTCAGTGGGAGGTTTCCCAGGAAAATCAGGATCGACTTAAAGCGGCATTGGCCCAATTGTCCCCGCGTCAGCAGGAAATTATTTTCCTACGCTTTTACGAAGGCTTAAGTGCGGAGGAAATTACGGAGGTCATGAAAATCAATCCCCAGTCGGTTTATAATCTGCTGCATTCGGCTCTCAAACAATTAAAGACTTCCTGGATACCCGAGTCTAATCTTTTCTTTCTGGCCCTGTACCAGCTTTTGTCAGCGAATTGACCGCTGCCAACCATGAGCTCTTCTTAGCAATAAACCGGGTTTGTACCGAAGTCGGATGGTGCGTCAGTGAAGACTTTGCGGGCATTTCACTATTTTTTATAAAATTTTTACAAAAACATCAGTAGAACTAGGGGAGAAGGTACTGTTTCATACAGTAACGCCTCAACTATGGATTATTCTTCATACGGAGCAAACGCGTTTGCCCAGGATTATTCCTTTCAGCAGTGGATACTGAAGAAGGCCCAGCCGGAAGAGCAGGTTTTCTGGGAGACGTATTATGCCACGCACCCCCAGCAACAAGCGGCCATGACGCAAGCTCGTACCTGGGTTCTTTCGTTGCACGAAGCGTATGAAGACGTGGCGGAAGAAGAGGTGGACGAAGAAATGAACCGATTAGTGGAAACCGCTCGACAGCGTACGCCGCGTCGCTTGATCAACTGGCCGCGTATAGTCGCCAGGGTAGCCGCGGTACTGGTGTTGGGTGTAGGGGTGGCCGGATGGCTGTTTTATCAATCAAGGCGAGAAGAAACGGCATCGCTGGTCAGTCAACGGTTCGAGGAGGTTCCCTTCTGGGAAAAGGAGAATACCGGATCACGGCCCATCCTGCTTTCGCTCGAGGATGGAAGTACGGTACTCTTACAATCCCAGAGTCGGATTCGGGTACCTAAATCGTTTGATCCGGCCCGGCGAGAAGTCATACTGGAAGGTGAGGCCTTCTTTGAAGTCGCTAAAAATTCGAAACAGCCTTTTTTCGTGTATGCTCAGGGGTTGGTAGCCAAGGTACTCGGGACGAGTTTCAACATCATTGCCCGAAACCGGAATGTGACGGTGATTGTGAAAACAGGCCGCGTAGCGGTGTTTCCGGATGAGGACCAGGAAGCCGCCCAGGCAAGTACGGAGCTAACCGGCCTGGTACTGACACCCAATCAGCAATTGACGTATCAAGCCGATCAGTTGAAGTTTACGAATGTTCAAACGCCCGAATATTTACCCTTGCCCATTCAGAAACTAAACTTTGATTTCAAGCGAACGCCCTTATCGGAGGTGTTTGCCACCTTGGAAAAGGCTTACGGCGTCACCATTCGCTACGATAAAGAAACCATGGGTAACTGCCAGTTGACGGCTTTGCTCGGGGATGAGCCGCTTTCAGAAAAAATGAATTTAATCTGCCGTACGGTTGAAGCTAGTTATACGCTAACCGATAGTCTGATTACCGTGAAAGGCCAGGGCTGTCGTTGAAGAAACCTTTCTGCTTAATCTCTAAACCTATATACGCTAAACCTCTTGCTTGATCTATGAAGTAGTGCTGCTTGCCTGACCAAAAAATCGGCGAATGCTGGAACATTCGCCGATGGTCTTTTCCCCTTCATTTTTTCGATCGACCGGAACATCCGCTGGAACGGATGGAAGGGATTGTATTTGCTAATTCTGGAGAACCAACAAACCCGTTCAAATTTATGGTAAAACGTAGACATTCCTGTCGGATTCTGCTGAAAATCATGCGAATCGCTCTACCACAATTCATTCTGGCCACCGTCTTTGCTACGCTTTCGCTGGCGAAAGACGGCCGTGCTCAGGAAGTACTTAATCAGAAGATTACCGTGCACGTTTCCAATCTCAATATGGAAAAAGCACTCGAAAAGATTGAACAGACGGCCGGTATACGGTTCATGTACAGTCCCCAGCTCATTCAGGCCAATCGACTTATTTCTCTGAATGCCAACGAAGAAGTGCTGCTAACGGTACTCGAACGATTGCTGCGTCCGAATAATCTTACCTACGAACTGATCGATCATCAGGTGATTCTCCGGCGGGTCAACACCACGGAAGAGCTGGTTGACGTAGCCCCGAAAGATCGGATCATCAGCGGTACCGTCGTTGATGAGAAAGGGCAGGCCATTCCTGGCGTAAACGTTCAGATCAAAGATCGGAACCGCGGTACGACGACCGATAGCAAAGGGCAATACAAGCTTTCCGTACCCGAATCGGGTGCTATTCTAGTGTTTTCATCCATTGGGTACCAGGGAGGAGAAGTGGAAGTCGGTAGCCGATCCGTCGTCGATTTTACGATCAAGGAAACGACGCAGGCCCTTACGGAAGTCGTCGTAATCGGCTACGGAACCCAGCAAAAGCGGGATCTAACCGGGGCCGTATCCCAAATCAAGGCAGCCCAGATTGAAAACGAAAATCCGAATACGGTACAGGACATGCTCCGGGGCAATGCCGCCGGTCTGAACGTAGGGTACGATGCTTCAGCGAAGGGCGGCGGTGATTTACAAGTACGCGGCCGGACTTCGCTCAATGCCAGTTCTTCGCCCTTGTTAGTCGTCGATGGGGTCATTTACTATGGAGCTCTGTCGGACATCAACCCGAATGATATTGAAACGCTTGATGTCCTGAAAGATGCCAGTTCTGCCGCCGTATTCGGAGCAAAAGCCGCTAGTGGGGTCATCCTGATTACGACCAAACGAGGCAAAAGTGAAAAGCCGACCATCAGTGTGGACGGAAATGTGGGCATCAGTACCGTTGCCCGTAACCAACCCGTGTACGGGCCGGAAGGCTACGTACGCTGGCGGGAGGATGTGCTGAAAAGTCAAAACCTGAATGCTAAACCTTACCAGTTTTCCAATCCGGATAACCTGCCTTCGGACGTGCCTTTACAGCAATGGCTGGGTTACGACGGATCAACGGGTAACCCAACGGACGTCTGGCTGAACCGTCTGAAATTCCAACCCGTTGAAATTGAAAACTATAAGGCCGGACGGTCGGTCAACTGGTACGATAAAGTGTTCCAGGCGGCCCGTCGGCAGGATTACAACGTCAGTATTTCCGGAAAGAAAAACGACATTTCCTACTACTATTCGCTGGGGTATTTGAATAATGAAGGCATCATCACCGGCGACAAGTTTTCAACCATCCGTTCCCGGTTCAATCTGGAAGGAAAAATTGCTTCCTTCCTTTCGGCCGGGATTAACGCCCAGTTCTCCGACCGCGATGAAAGTCAGGTAGCCGCCGACTGGACGCAGATTACCAAGGCCTCGCCCTACGGTTCCGAATACGATGCTCAGGGCAATTACCGCTGGAGTCCGCAGGACGATCCCGGCGGCGGCAGTCGGCACCCCTTTCTAGCCATGAAATACACTGATCGGCTTCGCAAATACAATACGCTGATCTCTACGCTGTTTGCCAAGGTTACCTTACCCCTGGGAATTACGTATCAGGTCAATTTCACGCCCCGGTTTGAGTGGTACCGCAACTTCAACCACGAATCGTCCAAACACCCCGAATGGGCCAACGTGGGCGGACGGGCTTCGCGGGAGCAAAACATGGTCTACAACTGGCAGGTCGATAACTTATTCAAGTGGAACAAGACGGTTGCCGACATCCACAATTTCGATGTGACGATGCTCATCAACGCGGAGAAATTTCAGAGCTGGAACAACAGCATCCGCAATAATGGCTTCGAACCCAGCGATAACCTGGGCTATCACCGCGTGGAGGCGGGTATCAACCCCATCGTGAGCAGTAATGATGAGTACAGCACCGCCGACGCCCTCATGGGACGACTGTTCTATTCGCTCAAGCAAAAATACCTGCTGACCTTATCCGTACGCCGGGATGGTTACTCGGCGTTCGGACAGGCCAATCCACGGGCCTGGTTCCCTTCGATTGCGGGCGGCTGGGTATTCAGCGATGAAAATTTTGCCAAAAGCTCCTGGCTTAATTACGGGAAACTTCGCTTGTCCTGGGGGATCAACGGTAACCGGGATATTGGTCGGTACGTTGCCCTTTCCGATCTAACGACGGGGAAATACCTCATGGTTCGCAACGACGGAACGGTGTATCAGGTATCCCAGCTGTACGTGAACCGGATGAACAACAAAAACCTGAAGTGGGAGAAAACGACGGCCTACAACTTCGGTCTGGACTTCTCGCTCTTCAACGGAAAGCTGGATGGTTCGCTGGAAATGTACCGCATGTCTACCCAGGATTTGCTGGTACAACGGACGCTACCCGATATTCTGGGCTTTAGTTACGTCTGGGATAACCTGGGCGAAGTACAGAACAAAGGAATGGAAGTCAACCTGAACGGTCGTATTCTCCAGCAACAGAATTTCTCCTGGCGGGCGAGTGTCAACTTCTCCCTCAACCGTAACAAGGTAGTACATCTCTACGGCGATAAAATCAACGTAACCGATGCGAACGGCAACGTAACGGGCCAGCGGGAAGCCGATGATATTTCGAACCGCTGGTTCATCGGTCAGGCTCTGGACCGCGTCTGGGATCAGAAAGTGGTTGGCGTCTGGCAAACCTCCGAATCCGAAGAAGCGGCGAAATACGGCGTACGACCCGGCGATTTCAAAGTGCAGGATGTCAACGGCGATTACAAGTACACCGATGCCGACCGTCAGTTTCTGGGGTACACGGCACCCCGCTTCCGCTGGACCTTACGTAACGAATTTACGCTGTTTAAAAACTTCGACCTCTCCTTTATGATGTACTCGTACTGGGGACACGTGAGTTCGTACAATCTGGCGAAAAACCAGGGCTTAGCGGATCGTACGTCTTCGTACGTGTTTCCGTACTGGACCGCGGAGAACCCTACCAACGACTACGCCCGACTGGCTTCCAGTAACGGAAGTGCCAACTTCAGCGTCTACCGCAAGAAGTCATTCGTTCGACTGGATAACATTTCTATGTCCTATAACCTGCCCAGAGCACTGATTCAGAAAGTGAATATGCAACGGGTACGGGCTTACTTCTCGGTTCGGAACGTAGGCTTCTACGCTCCCGAGTGGAATTACTGGGATCCGGAAAATGGCTTACGGGATTCGGATAACAACGCCATCACCGGACCTACCCCACGCACCTATACGCTGGGATTAAATCTGACTTTGTAAAAGCCTCTAGACGAAACACGAATGAAAAAATATACCAATGGCGTACTGCTGGCGGCGTTGCTGGCCTTGGGCAGTGGGTGTGCCAAAGACTGGCTGACGCCCCAACCGCTTTCTTTTTACGCTCCCGAAAACACGTTCATCGATGCCAATGGCATGGAAGGAGCCCTGGTGGCTTGCCTTCGGAACATGCGGTATGAATGGTACGGCGACGGAGCACCGATTATTACAGAAACCATATTTTCGGAAGTAGCCATCGAAGGAACGACCGATAAATCAGGCCCGGCTCAGGACCTCAACCTGATGATTACACCCGATGCGAACCTGAATTCGACGGATTACAATAAGATTGGCTGGTACTGGTACGAAGGATTCAAGGGTATCAAGTACGCTAACGTAGTCATTTCCCGGATTGACGATGCCAAGTATGCCTCGGAAGCGGAACGCAACGCCGTACTCGGGAAGGCCTACTTCCACCGGGCGTATCGGTACTACAAACTGACCCAGCAATTCGGGGACGTTCCGTTAATTCTAAAAGAAATCACTGAACCCAAGCTGGATTTTTATTCCACCAAACGCGAGGTCATCTTACAGCAAATGAAAGAAGACCTGGAGTTTGCCGAGCAGTGGGTACCCGATAATGTGGACAAGGGCGAAGTAACCAAAGGGGCCGTTAGTCACTTGCTGACGAAAGTAAATCTGGCTCTTGGTAAATTCGACGATGCTATCAAGTCGGCCAGTAACGTGATCGACGGGGGCGTGTACACGTTAATGAAAAACCGTTTTGGCGTGGATCGCAATAACGCGTCGCGTAATGTAATCTGGGATTTGCACCGTCCGGAAAACAAATCATTGGCCGAAAACCGCGAAGCCCTGATGCTGGTCATCGACCGGATCAATATGGATGGAAACTTTGATGGCGGTATGCAGATTATGCGGCAAACCGTACCGCAGTGGTACAACACGATCAATACGCCCAGTGGTCGCAAAGGCACCAGCGACGCCGCCGACATTGAACTCGATCAATCTACGATCTACGGTCGCGGCCTGGGCCGTTGCCGGGGTACTCGCTATAGTACCCAAAGTATCTGGACGGACCCGAAGGACTTACGCCACGTAAAGGGTAACTGGATGACGATGGAAGATCTGGTGTACAACCATCCGGACCTGAAAAAGAACAACGATCCCTATTACGGTAAACCCCTGCAGCTCTATAATGCCACCGGCGTACGCCTGAGTACAGATACCATCCGGAGCTGGTTTGGCTGGCCGCATTACAAAGTCTACGTACCCGATCCGCAGAATAAACCCGCTCGCGGCGGCAACTCGGATTGGTACGTATTCCGCCTGGCCGAAACGTATCTGCTGCGAGCCGAAGCCTATTACTGGAAAGGAAATCTGGCCAGTGCCGCAATGGATCTGAATGCCGTACGGACGCGGGCGGGAGCGAAGGAAATGGCTCTGGCAGACGTTAACATCGGTACTATTCTCGACGAGCGGGCTCGGGAGCTGTACTACGAAGAAGGTCGTAAAACGGAGCTGACTCGTATGGCCTACCTGTTTGCCCTGACCGGGAAGGCGGCCTACAACGGGAAAACGTATAATCTGGAGAACTTTTCGGAAAACAATTTCTTCTACGACCGGATCATGGAAAAGAATGAGTTTTACAACAAAGGCGTCGTCACCAACCACGGCGATCGCTACACCATGAGCCCGTATCACGTGCTCTGGCCCATTCCTCGCAACGCCATTCGTTCGAATACGCAGGGCCGAATTAATCAGAACAAAGGATATTCGGGCTACGAAGAAAACGTTCCGGCGTTAACCACAACGGGCGAGTAACCAACCAACCGTTTAGCAGTACTCAAAAGGCCGAGCCTATGATTTTCTCTGAACAGGGACGAATCGTAGGCTCGGCTATTTAATTGGCCTTACTACGGACGAGCCCCGAATACTCAATTCAGTTTTCAAGGTTTCCGTACGGGGACTGGTCTGTTCTCCCAGGTGAATGGTTTCCAGAAATAAGCGGGCCGCTGTTCGCCCAATCTCGCTGACGGGCTGGCCGACGGTCGTCAGGCCCGGATCAATAATGGCCGAAATCGGATCGTTACTAAAACCCACCACGGCCAGCTGCTCGGGAATTCGAACGCCTTTGGCTTTGGCAACCAGCATCACCTGAATGGCAGTCGGGTCATTGACCGCAAAAATGGCATCGGGTGGGGTAGGCAAGTCCAGCAAATACGTGGCGTAGATCCGAGCTTTTTCATCGGTCAGATCATACGTAATAATCAACTCGGGATCAAGCTCAATGCCGTACGACGCCAAGGCATCCGTGTAGCCTTTCTGCCGGAGCCGACTAATCAGCAAACTACCCGGTCCTGCGATGTGAGCAATGCGTCGGTAGCCTTGTTCCAGTAAATGGGTGACGGCCCGGTATGCCCCTTCGTAATCATCTACCACCACCCGGTGCGTTTCCAGTTCTGGACAAATGCGATTAAAGAAAATCAGGGGCGTGCCTTTATTTTCCAGGGCTTTGAAATGGTCAATGTTGTTGGTTTCGCTCGTCATGGAGACAATCAGCCCATCAACCCGACTGGCCATGAGTGCTTTCACATTGGCTACTTCCGTCTGATACGATTCATTCGACTGGCAGATCATCAAATTATAGCCCGCCGCCTGTAATACTTCCTGAGCTCCGATAATGACTTCCGGAAAGAAGTAATGATGGAATTCCGGTACGATCATGCCAACGGTATTCGTGCGACTTTTCACTAGCCCATACGCCAACAGATTAGGCTGATAATCCAGTTGCTGGGCAAGCTCGACCACGGCCTTCCGGGTACTGGGATGAATATCGCTCTGGTCTCGGAGTGCCCTGGATACCGTCGATTTAGAAATACCCAATTCATGAGCAATATCCACAATGGTTACTTGGTGCTTTGAACGCGGCTTGGGCGTATCGGCAAAGGAAAAATGACGCTGGCAGGATTTGCAATAGTACCGCTGTTTACCCCGAACCATACCGGCTTTGTTAATCGAATCGACTTGATGGCATTTCGGACAATGAATCATAATAATGGATGAAATTGTACTTTACTAATAAAGCTGTCTGCTGGAACTTCTCTTTGCCAAGCGTCTAGAATAATTCACTAAACCGTCTTCAAGATACTGAATTTTCTTAAACCTACCTATCGGGAACATTTTCGGGAACATTCCCGGTAGTTTTTAAGGCTTTTATTTAACTATTTATATTGTTTTTGGTATAAAACACAGTAGGTTCCGGAAATCAAGCTCTAGTACAGCTCAGAGCTATTTAAAGACTTTCTCTTTGTTAAATTGTATTATTATAAGATATTAACCTCTAGATCTATGCAATTATTCTTACGTACCTGTTTCGTAATGCTGGGCTTGGCCTGGATGGCTCATGGAGTCGCCCAGGCCCAACAGCTCAGCCTTCGGGGTAAGGTTACCGCCGGCAATGAAGGCGGCATTCCCGGTGTCAGTGTAGCCATTAAAGGCACCACGCGGGGGACCAACACCAACGCAGAAGGAATGTATACCCTAAGTAATGTACCCGCAGAAGCAACACTGGTTTTTTCGTCGGTGGGTTACATCAGCCAGGAAATCGCCGTCGGTGGAAAAACGGTCATTGACGTCGTCCTGCAAGCCGATGAAAAAGGCCTGGATGAAGTCGTGGTCGTTGGGTACGGTACTCAACGGAAAGTCGAAACCACGGGCTCCATTGTTTCCGTTAAGGCCGCTGACATTCTACAAACGCCCGTGGCAAACGTCGCTCAGGGCTTACAGGCTCGGGTAGCCGGGATGCAGGTAACGCAAAACTCGGCGGCACCGGGTGGGAACATCAGCGTTCGGATTCGCGGTACCAATTCAATTAATGGCTCTTCCGAGCCCCTGTACGTCATTGACGGTATTCAGTTTTCCAACGGTGGCGATGCCAACAGTCTGAGTCCGCTTTCGCAAATCAATCCCAACGACATTGAGTCAGTAGAAGTACTGAAAGATGCCTCAGCCACGGCCATTTACGGGGCCCGGGCTGCCAACGGCGTCGTACTCATCACCACCAAACGCGGGAAAGCGGGTGTCTCGACGGTTACCTACGAAGGATATTACGGCGTGCAGGAAACTACCAAAAAGCTAGCGGCCTTGAATGCCCGTCAGTTTGCCCAACTAGAAAATGAAGTATTTAAAACGAACGTATACGCCGATCCGGCGTCCCTCGGTGAAGGTACGAACTGGCAGAATCTGATTTTCCGTCAGGCTCCCATGCAGAATCACCAGATCTCGATTATGGGCGGTTCGGAAAAAACGCAGTTATCGCTTTCCGGTAACTACTTCAAGCAGGATGGTATTTTGATTAATTCGGATTTCACCCGCTACTCTTTCCGGTTGAACCTGGATCACCGGGTCAACAAAGTGCTCAAAGTAGGTACGAGTATCCTCGGGGTGTATTCGGTCAATAACCGGGTGCCGTCCGTAGGGGGCGGGCTAGATGGAGCCTCGAGTTCTAACCTGCTGGCTGCGGCCATTGGGGCTCCGCCAACCCTGGTGCCGTACCGGGAGGATGGAACCGTATATCCTTTCGGCGATCAGTTCAACCAGCGATACCGTGAAGTAGCTAATCCGCTAGGACTGGCTTCCATCCTCAACCGCAACACGGAACGCCGGACCATTGCCAATATCTACGCGGATTTCAGTATTGCGAAAGGACTAAGTTACCGGGCTTCCTTGAATGTAAATTTAATGAGTAGTCTGGGAGATGTGTACCGCCCCCGTTTCATCCAGAGTCAGGTTGAATTGGTATCCGGTGGCGGAAGTGCCAGCAAAAATAATTCGAACTTTACGGGCTTGTTACACGAAAGTGTGTTGACGTACGTGACGAAGATTGGAGAAAATCACTCCCTGAAGTTTACGGGTTTATTTGCTACGCAAAAGGATGACAACAATTACAATAACATCTCCGCTTCCAAGTTTCCCAACGATGCCACGCTTAATGAAGCGGTGCAACTGGCCACGGACCGAACCGTAACCAGTGGTCGTAGCAAAAGTCGACTGGACTCTTACATGGGTCGGATCAATTATGGGTATAAAGACAAATATTTCTTGGATTTAACGGCCCGGGCGGATGGAGCCAGTAAGTTTGGTAATAACAACAAATACGGATTCTTTCCCGCGGTATCGGCCGGATGGCGAATCATCGAAGAACCTTTCCTGAAAAGAGTACCCTGGCTTTCTGACTTAAAATTACGAGGAAGTTACGGTATGACCGGAAACGCCGGGGCCATTGACCCGTACCAGTCGCTTGCTCTGGTTAGCTCGGGCAGTAACTACATTTTTGATCACGTGCTGGCTACCGGTATCAATCCCACGGGCATTCCAAACCCCGATTTGAAGTGGGAAAAATCCACGCAGCTCAACCTGGGTTTTGATTTGAGCGTATTGAACAACCGCTTGAGCTTTATTCTGGATGTATACCACAAGCGTACCAATGATCTGCTGTTCGTCCAACAGTTGCCGCTTTCTTCGGGCTACACCACCATCACCGGAAATTTCGCTTCCCTGGAAAATAAAGGCATCGAACTGGCCGTCAATGGACGCATTCTGGATGGGCCCGTCAAGTGGAATGTTTCCGCCAATGCGACGGTCAACCGAAATAAATTACTTTCCCTGGGCGGCGGTATCCAGGAATACGTCGTCTCTAACTATACGGTCCTGCAAGTGGGTCGTTCGTTAGGCTTGTTTAAAACCTTCATTTTCGACGGCATTTACCAAAACGGAGAATCACTGCCCAAGGGTAACGATATTCGTGTGGGGGGAACGAAGGTCAAGGATCTCAATGGCGATGGAGCGATTACGGATGAGGATCGTACCATTACCGGGGAAGCGAATCCAAAGTTTATTTACGGCTTTTCGACGGACGTGCACTACAAGAATTTTGATCTGAGTGCCCTTTTCTCGGGGGTACAAGGAAATAAGGTGTATAACCTCATTCGCTACACGTTTGAAAATCCGCTGGGCGGACGAAATCTGTTCGCCGAAACGGCCAACCATTGGACGCCTACCAATCCAAATAATGAATATCCCGGCGTATTGCAGGGGGGACGTCTGCCCATCAGCGACCGATTCATGGAAGATGGTTCCTTTCTGCGTTGCAAGAACATTACGCTCGGGTATAACCTGCCCAAAATCAAAGGCGTCGGCAATGCCCGCGTTTACGTGAGCGGAAACAATCTCTTCACCTTTACCAACTACAGTGGCTACGATCCCGAGGTGAACAGCTTCGGCAATTCAAACACGCAGATTGGTATTGATAACATGGTCTATCCAACGGCCAAGTCCTTTTTGGGTGGTATTCAGGTAACCTTTTGATCGCTAGACCTCTATGAGAAAAATATTTATTCCACTGATCGCCCTGCTAATGGCCGGATGTCAGCTAGAGGAAACCCCTTATTCCTCCATTTTTACGGATAACTTCTATAAAACGGCCGAAGATGCCGAAGCCGCCATTACCTCGGTATACGGAACGCTGGGAAGTTTATATGGTGGACCCGCTCCCCTGATTGCCAGCGATTTTAGTGCGGATCAGGTATACGCCCGTCCCGTGGTAGGGCGTGATACCTATACGCTGTTCTCGTATGACAAACAGTACTCAGCGGCTAAAAGCTTTGACCGTACGAATGAATCGCCGCTACAAATCTGGCGGGCCTACAGTGGGATCGAAAAAGCCAACTGGGTACTCGAACGCGTACCCGCTATTACGATGAACACGCAACGCCGGGAGGAAATTCTGGGAGAAGCCTATTACCTGCGAGCCTTTTATCATTGGATGCTGACCAAAAACTTTGGTGATATCATTGTGAAAACGAAGGCCAGTAAGAATTTGACCGAAGCCTATCAGGCAAAAAGCACCCGAGCCGAAGTATACCAGCAAATCTATAAAGATCTGGACGAGGCGGTCAAACGGCTACCTTCTTATTCTGCTTCGCTCGTAAAGGGGCGAGCCTCTAAAGAAACGGCTCTGGCTCTGTACGCAAAAGCGGCATTGTACAACGAAGATTGGGCTACGTCTTTAGCCAAAGCCCAGGAAGTAATCAATGGGGGCAAACACGTACTGTTAACGAATGTACTGGACGTGTATGATGTAACGAAAGAGGATCAGGCTCGCGTAGAAAATATGTGGGCCTTTGAAAGCGAGAGTTTTCAGCCCGGTCAGACCTCCCAAGTGGGATCGCTGTATGGTCCGGCCAACAGTAATGGGAAAGAATACGGACGCGTCTCGTACGGCTCCGCCTTCGCCTATCAGTCCTTCTTTAACTCGTTTAACCCCAAAGACAAGCGTCGCCAGTTGCTGGATACTACCTACATTGCCAATAATGGAAACGTCGTGCCGCAACGCAGCATTACGCCCGTGACGACGCAGGGTGTACTGGTGAAAAAATACCGTGACCCCAATTCCAACGGAAATGTGTACGCGGTAAATATTCCCATTTTTCGCTACGCCGACGTCATTCTGATTGCGGCGGAAGCGGAAGCCCGGCAGAATGGAGCCACCGCCGTCGCGTACGGGTACCTCAATCAAATTCGGAAACGGGCCGGACTCGAGGATGTACCAGCAGGTCTGAGTAAGGACGCTTTTATAGAAGCCATCCTGCAGGAACGGGCCTGGGAATTCTTTGCCGAGGGCGATCGCTGGTACGACCTGACCCGCACCAATACCTTTATGTCGGTGGTTGCTAAAGCCGTCAATAACGTCTATCCTACCCGAAACCCTCAGGCTCGGAATCGGTATTTCCCCATTCCGCAGGACGAAATCAACGCGAATCCGCAATTGGTGCAGAATCCGGATTGGCAATAGAGAACGATAGGTTGAACAGGTGAGCTTCCATACTCACCCGTTCAATTAAAATCAGGAACAACGAACGCATGAAATACCTAATGGCTTTGGTTTGCTGGGGGATGACGAGTTGGCTAAGCAGTCAGGCTCAGCAAACGCTTTCCTTGAAAAATGAGCAGCTGGAATTAGTTTGGCAACGGAAAGATGGGGGTTGGCAGTTAACGCGTCTCGCCGTCAAAAAAGGGAAAAACTGGGAAAGTTTGCCGAATCCTTCGGGAGAAGGTACCGTACTCTTTTCCAGCGAAAAACCGAATCCCGAGCTTACCCGAAGCTTTCAGTTGAGTACCGGCGGTACGTTTCCGGAGTCGAGTTATCATTATCAAAAGGAACAGTGGAAGGAAAGTACCAATGCTGTTTCCCTGAATACGGCTGGGCAGGCTGAACATTTCCGCTTTAGCAAAGGACAACAAGTCAGTCCCCGGCAACTACGCTTTGAAGCGGAAACCCCGCAGGCCACCATCATTACGGATTGGCAACTGGATGATCGTTTCCCAACGGATGTGCAGGTGCATCAAACCCTGAAAGCGAAACAAAAAGGGTATTATTCACTGGCCAGTCCTACGCTGGCTACCGTAAGTGAATCGCAACTAGCCTGGGCGACAGTGCCGGGGTACTTTCAGGGAAAAGGGATTCAGAAGGATTTTGTCAAAGCGTACGCCTACGGAATGGGCGTACCCGAGCTGCCCGTGGTGTACCGCGAGCGTTGTGCGAGTACCTTGTGTCCGCTGGTATCAACGAAAAACGACGTAACGCTTTCCATCATTCCCGACCCCGGTCTGGGTCGCGATCCCTGGGCGAAGGATCACAGTACGCAAACGAATTGGCTACTCGGGCTTTCGCACAAAAACCGCAAGTCGGAATTAAGCCCTACGCTGTATTATCCCGTGTTAGGGGAAACAAACTCAGGCTTAGCTTCGGGTGAAACGATTCAGTACGGCTTTCGCTACAGTCTGATTTCGGGCGATTGGTTCAAGGCCATTAATCATGCCGTCTACGATATTTACCAGTTCAGGGAAAGTCTGGCCTTACGGCAGAGTACCCAGGCCCTGAGTAATCGGGTGGAGAACATGCACCACTACCTGACCGATCCGGTGACGTCCCTGTGGAGGGTTGAATCCTATAAAGGATTACAAATCGGGGCTCAGTCGTACCTGGGAGGTGTGGTTGGTTCGAATAAGGACGCCATGAAAAACGCCGATTACGGAGCGATGTGGTACCTCTCTACGGCCACGGCTGATCCGAAACTGATCCAGAATGTATTGCCGTACGCCCTGAATTTCAAACTGGCCCAGCAAACGGATACGGGTTTTTTCAAGGGAGCCGTCGAAGGGCAGTACTACCTGGCTCAATCAAAGAAATTCGTGGAAGAATGGGGGGAAGTCGTCGAGCCCATTGCCGTCACGTATTATACGATGCTGGACATTGGCAATCTGTTACTCTTCGAACCTACGAATACCGAGCTGAAGGAAAAACTAAAAGCCGGAGCCGAGTTTCTGCTGCGTACCCAAAAACCAAACGGCAGTTGGGCCGTCGCCTACGATCATCATACGGATCAGGAATTGTTTAAAGACATTCCCGACGTTCGGCCTACGTTTTACGGCTTACTGGTCGCGTACCGAATCCTGCGGGAGCCGAGGTATCTGGCGGCGGCTCAGAAAGGAGCCGACTGGTTGATCAAAGAATCGATTGAAACGGGTTCGTTTCTCGGCGTTTGCGGCGATGCCCGGTACGCCCCGGACTTCGCTACGGGTCAATCCGCTCAGGCACTGCTGGATTTGTACGAGCTAACCAAAGCAGAAAAATACAAAAAGGCCGCGTTAACGGCCGCGAAAATCTACACCAGTTCCATTTATACGCATCCCATTCCAAACCGTACGGTGAAGGAAGTGAATGGCGTGAAACGGGAAGATTGGGAGATTGCCCAGTCCGGACTTAGCTTCGAGCACGGTGGTATTTTTGGTTCGGCCGTACGGCACGGTCCCATCCAGTTATGCAGTCACGCGGGGATGTTCATTCGCCTGTACCAGTTAACCAACGAACCTTTGTTTGCCGATATGGCCCGAGCCGGAGCCCTGGGTCGCGATGCGTTTGTGGATGCGAAAACCAGCGTTGCTTCGTATTACTGGAACGGGATGAACAAAGGAGCCGGACCTTATCCGCACCACGCCTGGTGGCAAGTAGGCTGGATCACGGATTACCTGATGGCCGAGGCCGAATTACGTACGCAGGGCAAGGTTCACTTTCCCCGTGGTTTCGTCACGCCGAAAGTAGGACCGCACCAGACCTACGGGTTCGAACCGGGTACGATTTACGGTGATAAAGCCCGGTTGCTCATTCGCGAAGGCGTGGTAAAACCAAGTAGTCCAGTGATTGATTACATTTTGGCCAAATCCGAATCGGCGAATCGACTCTACGTCATCCTGCTCAATAACCGTCAACAAGCTACCGCCTTCAACCTCAACCTAGCTACTGAATCCATGCCGGCGGGTACCCGGGCAAAAACCTTGCGGAGTTTAACTACGGGTAAAGCGGCGGGTACGGCTTACGAATTACCGGGTTTTGGCGTGGAGGTACTAGCCATTGATCTGCCATGAAAACAATCCTACTGCTGCTAACGATGAGCCTGGGATACGTATGCCCGACCCTTGCCCAGAACAAAGCCCTTTTTGTCGTAGCGGGACAAAGCAACGCCGTGGGCCAAGGTAATGCTGAGCAATCCATCCGGGTAACGGGAGCCTTGGAGTATCGCTATCAAAGCGACTCCTTGGTACCCCTTCAGGATCCCGTGGGCGAAAATGCTCTGGAATTTCAGGCGGCGAATACAGGTAGTGCCTGGCCCGCTTTCGCTCAGCGGTACCAGGCATTAACGGGTCAGCAAGTCATCCTCGTAGCCGCCGCACGCGGGGGCAGTTCGGCCCATCAGAAAGCCGAGTTGAATGAACTGGGTACCTGGGCTGCCGAGGGTCATAAGCCTTTACTGGCTAAAGCTCTGGAGAAGATCCATCGGGCGGAAGCAAAAGTGGGGGTACCCATCCAGGGCATCATCTGGATCCAAGGCGAACGCGACGCGAATGCGATTTTTGATCAGCAGTTAACGGTGGAAGCCTACGAGGCGGCTCTGGAAGGATTGATCGAACGGTTTCGAAACGGCCTAGGAACTGTCGTTCCTTTTTACCTCGTCTTAACGGGCAATCAGCAGGGCCGTGAACCGATCGGAAACACCGCCGTTCGGCAGGCCCAGCGAAACGTGGCCCGGCGATTGACTCAGGTATTCGTCGTCTACGAACAGGCGGAACACTTTGCGGAAAAACACTGGATGAAGGACTTTGTGCATTACAACCAGCAAGCCCTGAATGATATTGGGAAAACCGTTGCCGAACGCATCGTAACCCTGAACAACTGAACCCCTGGTCTTGTACCTGGCAATCTTGAGAACCAATGAACTCAGTCATTGATACCACCGTCATTTTTGTTTTTTCTGCCTTTGTACTGGCCATCGGTCTGCTTTTTGCCCGGACGGGTCGCAACCTGAAATCGTTCTTTGCCGGTGGCGAAGCCGTACCCTGGTTCATTGGGGGACTGTCACTGTTTATGTCTTTTTTCTCGGCGGGTACGTTCGTAGCCTGGGGTTCGATTGCCTACAAACACGGTTGGGTAGCCATTACGATTCAGTGGACGATGTGCATCGGAGCCCTGGTGACGGGTTTATTTCTGGCTCCCCGCTGGAAAGCTACGGGTAATCTGACGGCTGCGGAATTCATCCGGGAACGACTCGGCGAGCGGGTACAGAAAACCTACATCGGCATTTTTACGCTCGTATCGCTTTTTATTAAAGGCTCCGTACTCTATCCCGTAGCCAAGTTAGTAAGCGTATCCCTGGGATTCCCCCTGGTGGAATGCACCATTGTACTGGGTATTTTCATGATTGCCTATACGGCGGTGGGGGGACTCTGGGCGGTGATGGTTACCGATATTCTTCAGTTTGTCATTCTGACGGCGGCCGTATTTATTCTCTTGCCCTTGTCGCTGGAGAAAGCGGGTGGCTTTGACGCCTTCACTCAGAAGGTACCCGACGATTTTTTCAATTTCCTGCACGGCGAGTACACCTTTGGTTTTGTGATGGCCTTCGTGTTTTATCACATTGCCTACATCGGGGGAAACTGGACGTTCGTGCAGCGGTACACCAGTGTCGATTCGCCTAAATCGGCCCGCAAAGTTGCCTTTCTATTTGCGGCTCTGTATCTGGTCAGTCCCATGATCTGGATGTTGCCGCCCATGATCTACCAGTCGATTAACCCTACACTTTCGGGCCTGGATACGGAGAATGCCTATCTGATGATTTGCAAACTCGTATTGCCACCGGGACTGCTGGGGTTGATGCTGACGGGTATGTACTTCTCCACGTCCGCCAGTGCCAATACGACGCTTAATGTCGTCTCCGCCGTATTCACAAACGACATCTACAAGGGATTTATCAATCCGCAGGCTTCCGACGAGAAGCTTATTCGCGTGGCCCGGCTTTCGTCCTGGGGTTTCGGCATCGGAATGATCATCATTGCCTTGCTGGTACCCGCGGCGGGCGGAATCGTCGAAGTAGTATTGAGTATATCCGCCATTTCGGGCGGACCCTTACTGGCTCCGCCGCTTTGGGCCCTGTTCTCCAAACGCATCAATGGGAAGACGACGTTCTGGATCACGATCATCGGATTACTCGTCAATCTGTATTTCAAAGTGTTGTCGCCGACGCTCTTTTCCTACAAACTTTCCCGTGGGGCCGAAACCATCATCGGCATCGGTCTGCCGCTATTGCTATTACTGACGTACGAGCTCTACGCCCGTTCGAAAGGATGGATTGCGGAGGAATACGAGGGGTATCTACGTACCCGATCCGCCAAAAAAGCCGAAGCTCAGGCCGAAGAAGAATCCTACGAAATCAAAAAACAAAATCAGTTTGGTCTTCAGGTCATTGCCGGATCACTCGTTTTTGTGGCCCTGATGCTAGGCATACTCAGCTTCCTGACAACTTCCGGGGCAAACATTACGGCGGGAATCGCGGCGGTGGTGTTACTCGGTGCCCTCATTCCCTGGCAAGCTTCGCGGAAAATTACTTTCTCAGCTACGGAAGTTGAACTGCCTGCCAAAGTCCACTAACCGCCTCTTGACCTCTTACCTTCTTTTTGCATGAAATCATTCCTTTTCTTTCTTTTCGTATCCTTCTCGGTATCCGCCCAGTATACCATCCGAGAGCCTAATGCGATTCCCTTGCACGGCAAATGGCTGTTTGCCATGGACCCCCGCCAGGTAGGCGAGCAGAAGGGCTGGTATACCCTGGCTTCCAACGCACAAGGACGCAACTGGGATCAGGTTACGGTACCGCACTGCTTTTCGGCCGACCCCCGTTATCAGTTCTTCACGGGTCTGGTCTGGTACAAAAAGAGTTTTCCCTGGCAGGTACAGACGGGCAAGCGGGTGATTCTGCATTTTGATGCGGCTTACTACGCAACAACGCTCTGGCTGAATGACCAGAAAGTCGGTACGCACGAGGGAGGGTATACGCCCTTTTCCTTCGACATTACGGATTTTCTAAAAACCGGTGAAAACCTGCTGGCCCTATCTATTACTAACGATACCTGGCAGGAAAGGTCCATTCCCGGCTCGAAAGATGGCGATTCGCCCAACGATCCCTTTATGGGTTGGATGAACTACGGCGGCCTGATTCGCCCGGTGTACCTGACCATTGAACCCGAAGTGTACCTGCAAAACCTCAAGGTAGAGGCCACGCCCGATCTGGTTAAGGGTACGGCTACATTGAAAGTAAAAGCCTTTATTCGGAATGCTTCGCAGCAGGCTAATGCTCCCAAACTTTCCTTCACGCTTCAACAGAAGAACCGTACCATCCCCGTATCCTGGAAAATGTCAAGTAGCTCCATTGCCGGGAGTCAAAGCGGTGTACTGGAGGCAGAAACCAGTCTCAAAGCGGCGGATGTCAAACGCTGGGATCTGGATGATCCGAATCTGTATCAGTTGCGAGTGGCTATTGCGGGCGATACGCTGAAAACAAGCTTTGGGATACGGAAAGTGGAAGTGAAAGGAACGCAACTGCTACTCAATGGTCAATCGCTGAAGTTAGCCGGAGCCAACCGCGTTGTGGACTACCCGGGCTTAGGCTCGCTCGAACCAGACTGGCTCATTGAAAAAGACTTTCGCCTGATGAAAGAGGCCGGTATGGAATTCCAGCGGCTGACGCACTATACGCCCAGCGAACGATTCTACGAACTGGCCGATCAATACGGTATGCTCATCATCGCCGAAGCGGGCAATTGGCAATTGACGCCCAAGCAAATGGATAGTGATACCATTCGGAACAAATTCAAACAGCAGTTTACCGAAATGATGCAACGGGATTGGAATCACCCCAGCATCATCGCCTACAGTGTCGGCAATGAATATTTGTCAGAGCAGCCCGCCGGTCAACGCTGGACGAAAGATTTGATTGCCTGGAGTCGTGAACTGGATCCCACGCGGTTATACACCTTCGCCAGTATGCGACTCAATATCCTACCGAAAAGAGCCGAAGACGAAGCTTCCCAGTACTGTGATTTTGTTTCGACCAATACCTACGGCAACCACGCCCGAGCCCTGGATCACATTCATTCGCTGTATCCCGACAAACCGGTATTGATCAGTGAGTGGGGCGTTCGGGCCGATGCTAATGGTGGCGAAGCGGGACAGGCCAAACATATTTCAGAGGTAGCCGAGCTGATCCGTAAACGGCCGTACGTAATCGGAGCGTCGTGGTGGACGTATAACGATTACCAGAGTCGTTACGTGGGTACGGCTCCGAACGGGTACCGCCCTTGGGGACTGGTAGGCCCCGACCGTACGCCCCGACCCGCGTATGCCGTGTACCGCCGCGAAATGGCACCCCTTACCCTCGAAAGAGTACGCTGGCAACCGGGCGGGCAGGGGGTACATGAGCTAGTCGTTAAAGTAACGGCTCGGGGCGATTTCCCAGCCTATACGCTTCGCAACTACCAGATCAAAACATCCGATCAAACCATACCGATTCCCGAATTGAAGCCCGGAGCCTCTGTCGAGGTTCGCGTTCCCGTGGCCGGGTTTAATCAAACGCTGACGCTGGACGTATGGAAACCGACGGGCGTCCCCATTCTGACCGAAACCATCCACTTAACCGAAACGAAGTAGGAACCGTCAGCTCTGGCAAGGAGTCAGCGAACTACGGCGTACTGTCAACCCTAACTAGAAAAGAGTATATGATCCGATCTGACGTAAGTGAGAAAAGAAATCCCGCCACGGTTTCACTAAACGCCGATTTAGTAGTAGTCGGAGGTGGATTATCCGGAACCTGTTGTGCAATTACGGCGGCTCGGGCGGGTATTCGCGTCATCCTGGTGACCGACCGCCCGGTGCTGGGTGGAAATGCGTCCAGCGAAGTACGACTTTGGGTATTGGGAGCTACTTCCCACATGGGCAACAACAACCGCTGGGCCCGGGAAGGGGGTGTACTGGATGAATTGCTGGTGGAAAATATGTACCGCAATCCGGAGGGAAATCCACTGATTTTTGATACCGTTATTCTGGAGAAAGTCGTACAGGAGCCTAACATTACCCTCTTGCTCAACACGGCTGTACATGATCTGGAGAAGTCTGACCCGGATACTATTTCGAAAGTATTTGCTTTTTGTAGTCAAAACTCCACCAGTTACGAATTGTCCGCACCGCTATTCTGCGATGCTTCGGGCGATGGAATCGTAGGCTTTCTGGCGGGGGCGGCGTTTCGAATGGGAGCTGAGTCCAGCGAAGAGTTTGGCGAGAAGTTCGCCCCGAGTCAGGAATACGGTGAGTTGCTGGGCCATTCCATGTACTTCTATTCCAAGGATACGGGGAAACCGGTTCGGTTTGTTCCGCCGAATTATGCGATTGACGTCACGAAAGAAGTGCCCCGATTCCGCCGCTTCACGGCCAAGGAACAAGGTTGTCAGCTCTGGTGGCTGGAGTACGGTGGTCGGCTGGATACCGTTCACGATACGGAAAAAATCAAGTGGGAATTGTGGAAAGTCGTGTACGGCGTCTGGGATTACATCAAAAACTCCGGTGAGTTTCCCGAAGCGGAAACGATGACGCTGGAATGGGTCGGTACCATTCCCGGTAAACGCGAAAGCCGCCGCTTTGAGGGGGATTATATGCTTATTCAGCAGGATATTGTCGAGCAGCGAAGTCATTACGACGACGTCGCTTATGGCGGCTGGAGCATCGATTTACATCCCGCGGACGGGGTTTTCAGTGAAAAACCCGGTTGTAATCAATGGCATAGTAAAGGACTGTACGGCATTCCTTACCGCAGTTATTATTCCCGAAATATCAAGAATCTTTTCCTGGCCGGACGAATCATTTCCGCCAGTCACGTCGCCTTTGGTTCGGCTCGGGTCATGGCCACGAGTGCGTACGGCGGACAGGCCGTTGGGATGGCGGCCGTGTTGTGTACGCAGCAGGGCCTGCTTCCCCGGGATTTTTCTTCGCCCGAAAAAATTACCCAACTCCAGCAGGAGTTACAAAAACGGGGGCAGCATATTCCCGGCTTACAACTCCACGATCCCTTGGATTTAGTACAGGAAGCCCAGCTTACGGCTAGCTCGGAACTGGTACTTACGGAGCTGACCGAAGATACCGAGCCCCGACCCATGGTGTATTCCGTCGCCCAGCTATTGCCGGTAGCGGCGGGTCGTTTCCCTGCCCTGATTGTGCATCCCTACGCGGCGGAAGCAACTACGTTAGAGGTGGAATTACGCCTGAGCAGTCGTCCGGAGAATCATACGCCCGATGTAGTAATAGCTACCCAGACCTTGGCTCTGCAACCGGGACGAAACTGCATGAAGCTGGAATTTGATGTAACGATTGCCGAACCGACCTACGCTTTTCTGGTTTTCCGTAAAAACGAACAGGTAGCGTTTCGGTATTCAAATACCCGGATTACGGGTGTACTTTCCGTCTTCAATCTGGTTAATGCGGCAGTATCGAATTATGGAAAACAGGAACCTACGGAAGATATTGGTGTTGATGCCTTTGAGTTTTGGTGCCCCCAGCGGCGTCCGGAAGGTTTGAATCTGGCCTTGAAGATAGCGGAAGGACTCACCGCTTTTGGGGTGGAAAATCTGCGAAATGGCTTACAACGTCCCACGAATCATCCCAATGCTTACGTAGCTGATCTTACCGACCCAAAGCCGGAAGTGACGCTACGCTGGAATGAAAAACAACTTATCCGTAGGATAGAATTGGCGTTCGATGCGGATTTTGATCACCCGATGGAAAACGTACTCATGACGCATCCCGAAAGCATTATGCCTTTTTGCGTACAGCGATTCCAGATTCTGGATGAAAACGGGAACGTCCTAGCCAAGGAACAGGCCAATCACCAGACCTTACGCACACTTGTCTTGGAGGAGCCTATCGCCACGCGTCAGCTTACGATTCAGTTAGAACATCCATCGGCTACGGTACCCGCCGCGTTACTGGAGGTTCGGGTCTATTAGGAAGAAGGCGTTTAAAATTATAGGGCAAGTAATAGGGTAGAAAACAAAAAACTTCTAAGTTTGCCTTATCAACGTATTTCAAACGAAACATGAACAATTCATTCGCAAAAGCATGGTGGTGGCAGCTGAGAAATCTCGGTTGAGCAGCCCTCTTTTGCGTACATGGACCAGTCCTTATATACACGCCCGCTGTTCAGCCGAACAGCGGGTTTTTTATTAGCCAATGCATTCGAATCGTATGAAAATTGCAGACCAGGTTACCAGTGCTTTTCAGGTGAACGAGCGGGGGTATTACGGACCTTACGGTGGAGCCTTCATTCCTGAAATGTTGTACCCGAACGTAGAAGAGTTACGGGAGAACTATTTAACGATCATGGCCGATCCTTCGTTTCAGGCCGAATTCGAATACCTGTTACGGGATTACGTCGGTCGCCCAACGCCCTTGTACCTGGCCGAACGTCTTTCGGAAGTGTACAACACGAAAATCTATCTCAAGCGGGAAGACCTCTGTCATACCGGTGCTCACAAAGTCAACAATACCATTGGGCAGATCCTGCTGGCGAAACGTTTGGGTAAAAACAAAATCGTAGCCGAAACCGGAGCCGGTCAACACGGCGTAGCAACGGCGACGGTATGTGCCTTGATGGGCATCGAGTGTATCGTATACATGGGCGAAATCGACATCGAACGGCAGGCTCCCAACGTGGCCCGGATGAAAATGCTGGGTGCGGAAGTACGACCCGCCACAAGCGGTTCGCGTACCCTGAAAGATGCGACCAACGAAGCCATGCGTCACTGGATTAATAACCCCGTCGATACGCATTATATAATAGGTAGTGTGGTAGGTCCGCACCCGTACCCGGATATGGTAGCCCGCTTTCAGTCGGTCATCTCGGAAGAGATTCGCAATCAGCTTGTGGAGAAAACGGGTTCTGAGTTGCCTGATTACGTGATTGCCTGCGTCGGCGGCGGTTCCAATGCGGCAGGTGCTTTCTATCACTTTCTAAACGATGCATCGGTGAAACTGGTAGTAGCAGAGGCAGCGGGTATGGGTGTGGAATCAGGGCATTCGGCAGCGACTACTTTCCTGGGAAAACCCGGCGTGTTACACGGAAGTCGCAGTATCCTCATGCAAACGGAAGATGGCCAGGTCGTAGAACCTTTCTCGATTTCAGCGGGTCTGGATTATCCGGGAATCGGTCCCATGCACGCCAACCTAGCGACAAGCGGTCGCGGCATCTTTAAGGCCATTACGGATGAAGAAGCCCTGGCTTCCGGCTTTCAGCTGGCTAAACTGGAAGGAATCATTCCGGCGTTGGAATCAGCCCACGCTCTGGCTTGTTTAAAAACCCTGAATGCTTCGCCCAATGAAGTAGTCGTAGTGAATCTGTCCGGTCGCGGTGACAAGGATTTAGCTACCTATATGAAATACCTGTAAGCCCCACCCATCAAACCGAAGCAATCGATGAATCGCATTACTCAGCTTTTTCAGCAGCAATCGCAAAAGTTGCTCAATGTCTATTTTACGGCGGGTTACCCCCAGCTCAACGATACGCGTACCATTTTAAAGAATCTGCAGGAAGCGGGGGCCGATCTAGTAGAAATTGGAATGCCGTACTCGGACCCGGTAGCGGATGGCGAAACTATTCAAGTCTCCAATCAACGGGCGCTGGAAAATGGCATGTCGTTGAAAGTCTTGTTTAGCCAACTCGAAGGCATGCGGGACGAAATCCACGTACCCGTATTATTGATGGGCTATATCAATCCCGTACTTCAGTTTGGGGTGGAGGCCTTTTGCCAGAAGTGTCAGGAGGTAGGCGTAGATGGATTAATCCTGCCCGATATTCCGGTGGATGTTTATGAGGAGGAGTTCAAGCCTACGTTTGAGAAATACGGTCTGCTCAACATCTTCCTGATCACGCCGCAAACCACCGAAAAACGAATTCAGTATATAGATGAGGTATCGCAGGGCTTTATTTATATGGTATCGTCGGCCAGTATTACCGGAGCTAAGACGGGCATCAGTGCGGAGCAGGAAGCCTACTTCGACCGAATCGCCAGCCTAAACCTGAAGAATCCGCGTCTGATCGGATTTGGTATCTCCGATAATCAGTCTTTCGAGCAGGCCAGCAAAAAGGCTAATGGGGCTATTATTGGAAGTGCCTTTATCAAAGCCATTAGTCAAGGCAGCGATTTGCCCAGTACCATTCAAACATTCGTACAGGGAATCAAAGGTCCTGTTACTATTATATAGATAGAGGATACTATATCTATATAGAAGAGAGAAGGGCTATAATAAACGAACTCAAGGTACCGAAACGATTTTTAGGACCTTAGTAATTTGATTCGGAACCCGGATTACCATTATAGAACTTAAAAGGAGCGACTGTTCATCGAATCGTCGCTCCTTTCGTAAGGCCCAAACCGTAGAAACTAGCTATCCGCAACGAATGTTTTGACGAAGATTCCGAGGTAAAAGGGGCCGTGGAAGTGGATTTTTTGAATCGCATCGCAACTTTTTTTGGACTTAAAATTCTGATAATCAGTAATGGCTTAGCGGATTTCAAAAAAACTTTGATTCCTTACTTGACAAGGGGTGATTTTGGGTTATATCTTTGCACTCCCAAACGACGGGAAAGGCATTCTAAGGTGAGTGTAAACACTTGAGGCAAAGGCAGTTAAGCGAGGATGGAGGGGGAGGAAAGTTAAAGAGGGAGCT